>NZ_JBVHYH010000025.1:78877-102907 GCF_055569135.1 Kitasatospora sp. NPDC029367 | reverse complement strand
CTCTCTGCCCCCCCCCCCCCCCCCCCCCCCCCCCCCCCCCCCCCGCCCCCACCCCCCCCCCCCCCCCCCCCCCCCCCCCCCCCCCCCCCCGGGCCCTGGTCAGGGCGGTGCGGGGGTCAGCCCAGGTCGACCGAGCGCGCGAAGCGGGCGCCGATCTCGGCGGCGATCGCCGTCAGCACGTCCTGCGGGATCTCGCTGTCCACGGTGATCGAGGCGAGCGCGCTGCCGCCGTCCCGGGCGACCTGCATGCCCGCGATGTTGATGCCCGCGTCACCGAGGTGGCGGCCGAGCACGCCGACCACGCCGGGGCGGTCCTCGTACTTGAAGAAGGCCATGTGGTCGGTGAGCGCCACGTCGACGTCGAAGGTGTCCACACCGACGATCTTCTGGGCCTGCTTGGGGCCGGCCAGCGTGCCGGAGATGGCGATCTCCTCGCCGTTGCCGAGCGTGCCGCGCACGGTGATCACGTTGCGGTGCTCGGCGCTCTCGCTGGAGGTGGTCAGGCGGACCTCGACACCGCGCTCCTGGGCGAAAAGCGGGGCGTTGACGTAGGACACGGTCTCCGCCACGACGTCCTCGAACACGCCCTTGAGCGCGGACAGTTCGAGCACCTTCACGTCGTGCTGGGTGATCTCGCCGCGGACCTCGACGTCCAGCCGGACGGCCACCTCGCCGGCCAGCGCGGTGAAGATCCGGCCGAGCTTCTCGGCCAGCGGCAGGCCCGGGCGCACGTCCTCGGCGATCACGCCGCCCTGGACGTTGACGGCGTCCGGTACCAGCTCGCCGGCCAGCGCCAGGCGCACCGACCTGGCGACCGCGATGCCGGCCTTCTCCTGCGCCTCGTCGGTGGAGGCGCCCAGGTGCGGGGTGGCGACCACGTTGTCGAAGGCGAACAGCGGGGAGTCGGTGCACGGCTCCTTGGCGTAGACGTCCAGGCCCGCGCCGGCCACCCGGCCCTCGCGCAGGGCGGCGGCGAGCGCCTCCTCGTCCACGATGCCGCCGCGGGCGGCGTTGACGATGCGCACGCTCGGCTTGACCTTGTGCAGCGCCTCGTCGCCGATCAGGCCGATCGTCTCGGGGGTCTTGGGGAGGTGGACGGTGATGAAGTCCGAGACCTCCAGCAGCTCCTCCAGCGAGACCAGCTTGACGCCCATCTGGGCGGCCCGGGCGGCCTGGATGTAGGGGTCGTACGCGACGATCTTCATCCCGAACGCGGACATCCGCTGGGCGACCAGGACACCGATCCGGCCGAGGCCGACCACGCCGAGGGTCTTCTCGCTCAGCTCGACGCCGGTGTACTTGTTGCGCTTCCACTCGCCCTGCTTGAGCGCCGCGTTGGCCGGGGCGATGTTGCGGGCGACGGAGATCAGCAGGCCGCAGGCGAGCTCGGCGGCGGTGACGATGTTGGAGGTCGGCGCGTTCACGACCATCACGCCGGCCTTGGTGGCGGCGGACACGTCCACGTTGTCCAGGCCGACGCCGGCCCGGGCGACGACCTTGAGCTTGCGGGCGGCGGCCAGCGCCTCGGCGTCGACCTTGGTGGCGGAGCGGATCAGGATCGCGTCCACGTCGGCGATCGCGGTGAGCAGCTCGGTGCGGTCGGCGCCGTTGCAGTGGCGGATCTCGAAGTCGGGGCCGAGGGCGTCGACGGTGGCGGGCGAAAGCTCTTCGGCGATCAGAACGACGGCGCTTCTGGATGTCACAGTGCTCACGACAGTGGGTCCTTAACTGTCCGGTTCCCCGGCGCACGTAGGTGGCGTGTGAGGGCGGGGAAGGTGGCATGCCGCGTAAGTAGACGCACGACGCTGTGGGCCTGACGCGCACTCGGAGTGTATCGACGGGCTGGGTGCCCGGCTGCTCCCGTCCGGCGAAATCACCCGGACGAGAGCAGCCGACTTGTACAAGGGCGTTACAAAATGCACCGCCCCGAGGAGGTTCAGGCCTTCTCGTTGACCCAGCTCATCAGCGAGCGCAGCTTCTTGCCGGTGGTCTCCAGCAGGTGGTCCTCGTCGGCCTTCTTGTACTCGTTGTACTTGGGCAGACCGGCCTTGTACTCGGCGATCCAGGTGTTGGCGAAGGTGCCGTCCTGGATCTCGGCCAGGACCTTCTTCATCTCGGCCTTGGTGTCGGCGGTGATGATGCGCGGGCCGGTGACGTAGTCGCCCCACTCGGCGGTCTCGGAGACCGACCACCGCATCTTCTCCAGGCCGCCCTCGTACATCAGGTCGACGATCAGCTTGAGCTCGTGCAGGCACTCGAAGTAGGCGATCTCCGGCTGGTAGCCGGCCTCGACCAGGGTCTCGAACCCGGCCTTCACCAGGGCGGCGGTGCCACCGCAGAGGACGGCCTGCTCGCCGAACAGGTCGGTCTCGGTCTCCTCGGTGAAGGTGGTCTTGATGACGCCGGCCTTGGTGGCGCCCAGGCCCTTGGCGTAGGACAGCGCGAGGGCGAAGGCGTTGCCCGAGGCGTCCTGCTCGACCGCGACGATCGCGGGGACGCCGCGGCCCTCCTCGTACTGGCGGCGGACCAGGTGGCCCGGGCCCTTCGGGGCGACCATGCAGACGTCGACGTCCGCCGGGGGCTTGATGAAGCCGAAGCGGATGTTCAGGCCGTGGCCGAAGAACAGGGCGTCGCCCGCCTTGAGGTGCGGCGCGATGTCGGCCTCGTAGACGTCGGCCTGGATCGGGTCCGGCACCAGGATCATGATGACGTCGGCCTCGGCGGCGGCCTCGGCGGGGGTGACCACGCGCAGCCCGGCCTCCTCGGCCTTGGCGCGGGACTTGGACTCCGGCTTGAGGCCGACCCGGACGTCGGCGCCGGAGTCGCGCAGGGACAGCGCGTGGGCGTGGCCCTGGCTGCCGTAGCCGATGACCGCGACCTTGCGGCCCTGGATGATGGACAGGTCGGCGTCGTCTTCGTAGAACAGCTCGGCCACGGGGGCACATCTCCTTGCGTGTGGGTGCCGGGTACGCGGTTTCCTACCGTATGCGCACCCGGCGCGGTGCGGTCGTTTTACTTCAGAAGGTGAGACAGCGCTGGGGTCAGGCGCTGCGGTCGAGGGCGCGCAGCGAGCGGTCCGTGATGGAACGCGCGCCGCGGCCGATGGCGACCAGGCCGGACTGGACCAACTCCTTGATGCCGTAAGGCTCCAGCATCCGGAGCATGGCCTCCAGCTTGTCCGAGCTGCCGGTGGCCTCGATGGTCACCGCCTCCGGCGACACGTCGACGGTCTTGGCACGGAACAGCTGGACGATCTCGACGATCTGCGACCGGGTCTCGTTGTCGGCGCGGACCTTCACCAGGACCAGTTCCCGCTGGATCGCAGCGGCCTGGTCGAGTTCGACGATCTTTATCACGTTCACGAGCTTGTTGAGCTGCTTGGTGACCTGTTCCAGCGGGAGGTCCTCGACGTTGACCACGATCGTCATCCGGGACACGTCCGGGTGCTCGGTCGGGCCGACGGCGAGGGAGTCGATGTTGAAGCCCCGACGGGAGAACAGCGCGGCGATGCGGGCGAGCACGCCGGGCTTGTTCTCGACCAGGACGGAGAGGGTGTGCTTGGACATGTGGTTCCTCAGTCGTTCTGGAGGGTTTCGGGGCGGTCAGTCGAGATCGTCGCCGAAGTCGGGCCGGACGCCCTTGGCGAACTGGATCTCGTCGTTGCTGGTGCCGGCCGCGACCATCGGCCACACCATCGCGTCCTGGTGGACGATGAAGTCGATGACCACCGGGCGGTCGTTGATCTCCATCGCCTGCCGGATCACCGCGTCGAGGTCCTCGGGGCGCTCGCAGCGCAGGCCGACGCAGCCCATCGCCTCGGACAGCAGGACGAAGTCGGGGATCCGGGTGCCCTGGGCCGGCGGCTCGATGCCGTCGTGCTCCGGGCCGGAGTGCAGCACGGTGTTGGAGTAGCGCTGGTTGTAGAACAGCGTCTGCCACTGCCGGACCATGCCCAGCGAGCCGTTGTTGATGACCGCGACCTTGATCGGGATGTCGTTCAGGGCGCAGGTGACCAGTTCCTGGTTGGTCATCTGGAAGCAGCCGTCGCCGTCGATGGCCCAGACCGCCGACTCCGGGCGGCCCGCCTTGGCGCCCATCGCCGCCGGGACGGCGTAGCCCATGGTGCCGGCGCCGCCGGAGTTGAGCCAGGTGCCGGGCTTCTCGAAGCGGATGTACTGCGAGCTCCACATCTGGTGCTGGCCGACGCCCGCCGCGTAGATCGCCTCCGGGCCGACCAGTTGGCCGATCCGCTCGATGACCTGCTGCGGGGAGAGCTGGCCGTCCGGGGCCGGCTCGAAGCCCAGCGGGTAGGTCTTCTTCCACTCGTCGAGCTTCTCCCACCACTCGGCGTAGTCGCCCTTGTGGCCGGCGTCGAACTCGGCCTGGACGGCGACGATCAGGTCGGCCAGCACCTCGCGGGCGTCGCCGACGATCGGCACGTCCGCCGGGCGGTTCTTGCCGATCTCGGCCGGGTCGATGTCCGCGTGCACGATCTTGGCGTACGGGGCGAAGCTGTCCAGCTTGCCGGTGACCCGGTCGTCGAAGCGGGCGCCGAGGGTGAACAGCAGGTCCGACTTCTGCAGCGCGGTGACGGCCGGGACGGAGCCGTGCATGCCGGGCATGCCCAGGTGCTGCGGGTGGCTGTCCGGGAAGGCGCCGAGCGCCATCAGGGTGGTGACGACCGGGGCGCCGGTCAGCTCGGCGAGGATCCGCAGCTCGGCGGTGGCGTTCGCCTTGAGCACGCCACCGCCGACGTAGAGCACCGGGCGCTTGCTGGCGACCAGCAGCTTCGCGGCCTCGCGGATCTGCTTCGCGTGCGGCTTGGTGACCGGGCGGTAGCCGGGCAGCGCGGTCTCGACCGGCCAGCGGAAGGTGGTGGTGGCCTGGAGGGCGTCCTTGGCGATGTCGACCAGGACCGGGCCGGGGCGGCCGGTGGCGGCGATGTGGAAGGCCTCGGCGATCACCCGGGGGATCTCGGCCGGGTCGGTGACCAGGTAGTTGTGCTTGGTGATCGGCATCGTGATGCCGCAGATGTCCGCCTCCTGGAAGGCGTCGGTGCCGATCGCCTTGGAGGCGACCTGGCCGGTGATCGCGACGATCGGCACGGAGTCCATGTACGCGTCGGCGATCGGGGTGACCAGGTTGGTGGCACCGGGGCCGGAGGTGGCCATGCAGACCCCGACCCGGCCGGTGGCCTGGGCGTAGCCGGTGGCGGCGTGACCGGCGCCCTGCTCGTGCCGGACCAGGATGTGGCGCACCTTGACCGAGTCCATCAGCGGGTCGTACGCGGGAAGGATGGCCCCGCCCGGGATGCCGAAGACGGTGTCGGCGCCCACGGCCTCGAGCGAGCGGATGAGCGACTGGGCGCCGGTCATGGTCTCGACGACGTGCTGGGGAGCCTGGGCGGCCGGGGTGTCCCCGCGGCGGGGGGATGCGGCGTGCTCGGTCATCTGCCTGTCTCTTCTCGGGTTTTGCCGGCCCGGTGCTGCGGGCCCCGGTGCTGCGAGGGTGGGGTCCCGGTCCGGGCCGATCGCCGGCTCTGCCTCAATCGTCCCGCCGATTCCGACAAGTCGGACGCTTCGGGGCGGTCGGGGCCAGGGGTCTTGCGGTGGGAACAGCGTCAGTGCAACAAAAAACCCCTCGTGCCCAAGGGCATGCGAGGGGTGGCGCGTCGGTCTGTCACGAGCGGGGCGTGCGAGCCCACTCAGCCGACGCGCCCGCCAAGTACGAGAATTCGGGTGCGCATGGCAACGACCTTCCTCCCGTCCGGGGTGGCGTGTCAAGCAGGTGGGATGACCGTCTCGCCATGCGGACCGGCTCCCGGACCGGCCACGGCCCGGTGTTCGGGCAGGTCGGGGGCCCCGTGGTGAGGTACGACACGTCCCCCCTGGGCGTCCGTGCGGCCACTCGTCCGGGTGTCCGGGGCGAGGTGGGCGCGGCGGGCGGAGAGCGGGCCGAGCGGCTTGGGCAGCGGATAGCCGCGGCGGGCCAGCGCCCGGCGCAGCCGGGTCTCGTCCAGCGGCGGGGCGAAGGCCGAGCCCTGGCCCAGCCGGCAGCCCAGCTCCTGGAGGGCGGCGACCTGCCGGGGCAGGTCCACCCCCTCGGCGGCGGTGGCCATCCCGAGGTCCCGGCCGAGCCGCAGGGCGTGCCCGGCCAGGGTGCGGCTGAGCGCGGACTCGCCCAGGTCCTGGACCAGCGTGCGGTCCAGCTTGAGCCCGTCCAGCGGCAGTCTGCCGAGCGCCCCCAGCGAGCCGCTGCCCGCTCCGTAGCCGGCCAGCCAGGTGGAGACGCCGAGTCCGCGCAGCGCGGCCAGCCGGCGGCCGAGTTCGTCCGCGAGCTGGTCCGGGCCCATCCGGGCCACCTCGATCACCAGCTCGCCGGCCGGCAGCCCGCTGTCGCGCAGCGCCGCGGCCACCGTCTCGTACAGGCCGGGCGAGCAGAGCCGCTCGACCGAGAGCCGGACGGCCACCGGGACGGGCGCCGGGGCGCCGGGGCGCCGGCCGGCCGGGTCGCGGCGGTCGGCCGCGGCCGCCACCGCCTCGTGCACCAGCCAGCGGGAGAAGCGGGTCGCCGCGTCGCCGTGCTCGGTCGAGCGCATGAACTCGGCCGGGGTGAGCAGCAGCCCGCCCGCCGAACGCCAGCGGGCCTGGGCCTCGACGGCGGTCACCGCGCCGCTGGCGAGGTCCACCACGGGCTGGTGGAGCAGGGTGAAGCCGCCCTCCCGGACGGCCACCCGCAGCCGTTCCTCCAGCTCGGTGCGGCGTTCCAGGTCGGCCCGCATCGCGGGGGCGTAGAGCACCACCCGGCCCTTGCCCTCGGACTTGGCCCGGTACATCGCCAGGTCGGCGTTGCGCATCAGCTCGTCGGCGGCAGCCCTGGGGTCGGCGGCCGGGCCGCGTTCGGGGGTGCCGAAGGCGATGCCGATGCTGGCGGCGACGCCGAGTTCGACGCCGCCGATCCAGTACGGCTCGGACAGCGCGACCCGCAGCCGCTCGGCCAGCTCCTGGACCTGGAGCCGGCCGAGCGGGCCGCAGACCAGCGCGGCGAACTCGTCGCCGCCGAACCGGGCCACGGTGTCCCCGCAGCGGACGGCGCCCTGCAGCCGGCGGGCGGCCTGCACCAGCAGTTCGTCGCCGACCTGGTGGCCGGCGGTGTCGTTGACCGCCTTGAAGCCGTCCAGGTCGAGGAAGAGCACCGCGACGCCGGCGCCCGTCCCGCCCTGCTGGCCGCGGGTGCCGAGGGCGCCGCGCAGCCGCTGGGTGAACAGCGCCCGGTTGGGCAGGTCGGTGAGCGGGTCGTGGAAGGCGTTGTGCTGCAACTGGGCCTGGAGCATGACGCGTTCGGTGACGTCCCGGCTGTTCAGCAGCAGCCCGTCGCGGTGCCGGCTGACGGTCGACTCGACGTGCAGCCACTCCCCGATCCCGGAGCTGATCCGGCACTCCACCCGGGCCGAGGGCTCGACCGTGCCCGGGGTGCGGTGGGCGGCGAGGCGCACCCGCGCGAGGTAGCGGCGGACCTCGGCGAGCACCCGGTCCACGTCCTCGGGGTGGACCAGGTCCAGCAGGTTGCCGCCGACCAGTTCCTCCGGGTCCCGCCCGTAGACGCCCAGCGCCGCCGGGGAGACGTACGAGAGCACGCCGTTGGCCCCGGCGATCATGATGACGTCGCTGGACCCCTGCACCAGGGAGCGGAAGTGCGACTCCTTGTGGGCGAGCTCCTGGGCCAGCGAGAGGTTGTCGAGCAGCATGACGCCCTGCCTGAGGATCAGTGCCAGCCCGACGGTGCACGCGGCCGCGGCCACCACGCGGTCCAACTGCCGCCCGCCGAGGGCGTTGTAGAGGATTCCGGCGGTGCACACCGCGGCGGCCGCGTACGGCGTGAGCGCACTGAACGTGGTGGCCACCCGGCGGCGCGGCAGACCGCCGGCCGAGGGGTGCTCGCGCAGCGGGCGGCGCCAGCGCGACGACCACGGCGCCCAGGCGAGCAGCAGGCTGCCGGAGAACCAGCCGGCGTCCAGCAGTTCGCCGGAGTGGTAGTTGCTGTGCAGCTCGGGGGAGGTGAACAGGGCGTCGCAGATGACCGTGACGGCGAGCGCGAGCATCGCGGTGTGCACCGCCGCCCGGTTGCCGTCCCGGCCGCCGAAGCGCAGCCCCACCACCAGGCTGACCAGCAGGATGTCCAGCACCGGGTAGGCCAGGTTGAGGGCCAGCCGCAGCGGGGAGCCGGCCTCGCCGGCCGCGATCCGGCCGAGCGCCAGGCTCCAGCTGAGGGTGAACAGCGAGCCGGCGATCAGCCAGCCGTCGAGCAGCAGGCACAGCCAGCCGGCCGCCGTCCGCGGGTGCTGGGCGAGCACCAGCACACCGGTGATGGCGAGCGGGGCGAACAGCAGGAAGGCGTACGGGGCGAGCGAGTCCTGCGGCAGCGCGGTGCGCACCACCACCTCGTACCAGCCCCAGGTGCCGTTGCCGAAGGCCACCATGAGCGAGGAGAGGCCGAACAGCAGCCAGGCCGGGCGGGCGTGGCCGGCGACCGTGCAGCCGTACACCAGGCAGGACAGCGCGGCCGCCAGGGCCGCCGCGGCGAGCCCGAAGTCGCCCATGAAGGAGGCGAGTTGGCTGGATCCCCAGTTGGTGGCGGCGCCCAGCGCATAGGCCAGGCAGAGCGCACCGAGGACCAGTCCGGGCAGCGAGCGGCTCTCCCGGAGCCGGCCCAGCGGGCCGCGTCCGACCGGCCCCGGCGGCTCGGGCTCGGACGTGTCGGCGGGCGGTACGCCCGGTCGTCCGGATCCGGGCAGCACCGTATCGGTGGAGCTCACTCGGCCTCTCCCCCTCCGGCCCGGGGCCTGGCGCCCCGGCCACGGACCACCGGCCGCGCACCTCTCGACCGTACGCGGTGGCCTGGCGCCCCGTCGGGACGGCGGCCCAGGGGGTGGGCGGCCGTCCGGCCACCGCACCGCACCGATGCTCCCGTTCGGGACCCTACACCAATTCCGTCACTCAATGACACGCACACTCAACTTAGAGTAATGGCGACAGAGCGGGGAAAGGCACCCCATTCCGACCGATCGGCCCGGTTGGCGGCGGCGCGCGGACAGGGGCTCACGCGGCGCGCACGGGAGCACGCGACGGCGCCCACCCACCCCGGGGGCACCGGTCGCCGACCGTCCGGACACGGTCGGCGACCTGCGGGTTCACCGCCCCGAGGGGGCCAGGTCGTCGGGGAACAGACGCAACCGGTGGGCCAGCGCGGCGGCCTCGCCTCGACCGCCGACCTCCAGCTTGCCCAGGATGTTGGACACGTGCACGCTTGCGGTCTTCGGAGAGATGTACAGCTCCTCGGCGATCTGCCGGTTGGTCCAGCCCCGGGCGAGCAACCGGAGCACGTCCCGCTCACGGGGGGTGAGCCCGAAGGAGTCCCCGACCGCCGGAGCCGGTCCGCTCGCGGCGGCCGGGCGTTCCACCGGGGCCAGGGTGAGCCCCGCGCGCTCCGCCAGTGCGGTGACCTGCGCCCCGAGCGGCCGGTCCCCCCGGGCGTCCGCCAGTTCGCCCGCCTCGCGCAGCAGTTCGGTCGCGGCCTCGCGCCGCCCCGCCCGCACCTGGGCCTCGGCGCCGCGCAGCAGGGCGAGCGCCAGCGGGTACGGCAGGCCGGTCGCCCGCAGCTCGGTGGCCGCCTGCGCCCAGTGCTCGGCCGTGTCGGCGGCCGCGGCCCGGGCCAGCTCGGCCTCCAGCAGCCGGGCCCAGCCGTGGTGCAGCGGCGACTGGGGCCGCAGCTGGGTGGCCGCGGCGGCGATCGCGGTCAGCGCCTCGGCCCGGCCCGCCGCGGTCTCCGGCACGCCCAGGCTGTCCGCCTCCACCCCGGCGGCCTCCACCAGCAGCGGGTAGACGTCGGACTCGTAGCCGAGCCGCCCCTCCTCCGCGAGCGCGGCGAGCAGTTCCGCCCGGGCGTCCAGCGGCCGCCCGGTGTGCGCGGCGATCCGCACTGCCAGCCGACTGATCGGCACGCTGTGCTGCGCCTGGCCGGTCCGGTTGGCGGACCGGGCCTGGGCCAGCATGGTCGCCGCGGTCGCGAGGTCGCCCCGCAGCAGGGCGAGGTCGCCGCGCATCCGGTCCAGGAACTCCGCGTGCGAGCCGGGCAGCCCGATCAGCTCGCTGGCGTCGAGCAGCTCCTCCGCCTCCCGCACCTGCCCGAGGTCGGCGAGCGCCTCCACCAGGTTGCCCGTCAGGATGTTGCCGATGTTGCGCTGCAGGCCGTTGCCGTCCGCGAACTCCAGGCCCTCCCGGGCCAGTCGGACGGCCTCCTCGGCCCGGCCCAGTCCGCGCTGCATGCTGGCCAGGTTGTTGATGCCGCGCAGCAGGAGGTCGGGGATGCCCAGCGCCCGGGCCCGCTCGACCGCGGCCGTCAGCTCGGCCAGCCCGCCCTCGGCGTCGCCCAGCAGGTCGTAGCGCAGGCTGCCGAGGGTCATCCGGGCGTGCACCTCGACCGAGTGGGCGCCGACCTGCCGGGCGATCCCGATCGCCCGCTCGGCCAGCTCCAGGTGCTCGGGGCGGGGCCCGCGGACCACCGACACGCCCGCGGCCAGGGCGAACACCTCGGCCTGGGTCGCGGATGGCGGCAGGTGCTCCACCAGCCGGTGGGCGCGGGTGATCTCCTCGTCGTCCCCGGAGCGGCGCAGGTTGCCCAGCATCCGGGCCCGGTTGATCCGGAACCAGGCGGCGCGCACCGGGTGCTCGGCCTCGTCGACCAGCCGGATGCCGCGCTTGGCCAGGCTCAGCCCGCGCTCGCGGTCGCCGCAGCGCCGGGCCGCGACCACCGCCTCGGCCAGCACGTCGACCAGTTGGATCCGGTCGCAGTCCGCGTCCGCGGGGCTGTGGTCGCAGGCGCCGGGCGGATAGGTCTCGGCCCAGTCGTACGGGCGCAGGGTGTGCGCCAGAACGTCCTCGGAGACCAAGTCCCACAGCTCCAACGCCCGTTCCAGCATGCCGAGTTGCTCGGCGAAGGCATTGCGGCGGCGGGCCGCGCGGGCGGCGTCCAGGGCGGTCGGCAGGGCCCGGGCCGGGTCGTGGGCGTGGTACCAGTAGTTGGCCAGCCGGGCGGGCAGCGCGTCCGCCGGGACGAGCTGCGGCCGGGCCTCCACGGCGAGCGCGAACCTGCGGTTGATCCGGTGCCGTTCGCCGGGCAGCAGGTCGTCCGAGACGGCCTCGCGGACCAGCGCGTGCCGGAACCGGTAGCCCTCGCCCTCGCTGTCCGGGCGCAGGATGTTGGCGCCGACGGCCGCCCGCAGCGCCTCGATCAGCGCCTCCTCGTCGTCGGCCAGGACGGCGGCCAGCAGGGCGTGTTCGACGTGCGAGCCGCCCTCGGCGGCGATCCGCACCACCTTCTGGGCCTCCTCGTCCAGGCTCTCCACCCGGACCAGCAGGATGTCGCGCAGCGAGTCGGTCAGGCCGGCGCCGCAGCCGTCCTCGAAGGCGGTGGCCAGTTCCTCGACGAAGAACGGGTTCCCCTCCGAGCGGCGCAGGATCCGGTCCACCAGCTGACGGTCGGGGGCGCCGGTACCGAGGATGCCGGCCAGCTGGGCCGCGACCTCGCGGCGGCCGAACCGCTCCAGCTCCAGGCGCTGCACGGTGCGCAGCCGCTCCAGCTCGGCCAGGAAGGGGCGCAGCGGGTGGCGGCGGTGCAGGTCGTCGGTGCGGTAGGTGGCGACCAGCAGCACCCGGGAGCGGTGCAGGGTGCGCACCAGGAAGGCGAGCAACTCGCGGGTGGAGCGGTCGGACCAGTGCAGGTCCTCCACCGCGAGCACGAGGGTACGTTCCGCGCCGAACCGTTCGAACAGTCTTGCGGTGTGCTCGAACAGTCGGGCCCGGCCGTACTCGTCGTTGGGTTCGCCGTCCCCCTCGCCGAACTCGGAGAGCAGCCGGGCGAGATGGCCCTCGCTGCCGGCCGCGGCCGCCTCGAACTCGGTGCCCAGCGAGCGGTGCAGCCGGCGCAGTGCGGCGGCCAGCGGGGCGTAGGGCAGGCCCTCGGCGCCGACCTCCAGACAGCTGCCGAGCGTGGTGACCGCTCCCCCGTCGGCGGCCCGCTGCAGGAACTCCTCCAGCAGCCGGGTCTTGCCGATCCCGGCCTCGCCGCCGATCAGCACGGCCTGCGGGCTGCCGCTGCCCGCCCGGCGCAGCGCGTCGGTCAGTTCGGTGATCTCGCTGCCGCGGCCGACGAAGACGGGACTCACCGATATCTGCTGCATGGAGGCGAGCATGCCATAGCCGGAGCCACTGGTGAGAGGGGTTATCTCGCGGGGCGAACGCCCGGAGGGGGAGGCGCTCACCCGCGGCGCCTCCCCCTCCGGAACTGCATCGGCACCGTCCTGGTGCCGGGTCGTCAGCATTCCGTCTGACGCACGGGGCGCCGCTGGAAGCGGGCGGCCACCGGACGGCGGCGCAGCCGGGCGACCTGCCTGGCCTCGCGGACCAGACGCTCGTGCTCGGCGCGGGCTTCGAGCTCGTGGGCCTGCTGCTGGATGAGCTGGTACTCGATCACTTCGGGTTCCCCCTGGGGTTTCACCTTCGTTTCCCTGACATGTAAGAGCTTCCTCCCCCAGTGGGGGGTGCCACATCGGGAGCGTGCCCCATCTTCCGAAGGCCGAGTGCCTTAGATTCGGCGCCAGAAAAGGTTTAAGGCCCCGTCTCACCTAGATACGTAGGTGAGACGGGGCCTTAGGCCTTACTTAGAGGGCCTTAGATGCCTTAGGTGCCTTAGGAAGGCGGGCTTGACGACCTAGGAACCCATGAATGACTCAGCTGGAGACGCCGAGCCGCTCCAGGATCAGATCCTTGACCCGGGCCGCGTCCGCCTGGCCGCGGGTGGCCTTCATGACCGCGCCGACCAGCGCGCCCACGGCGGCGACCTTGCCGTCGCGGATCTTGGCGGCGATCGCCTCGTTCTCGGCGATGGCCTGGTCGACCGCGGCGCCCAGCGCGGAGTCGTCCGAGACCACGGCCAGGCCGCGCTTCTCGACGACCTCGTCCGGCTCGCCCTCGCCGGCCAGCACGGCCTCGATGACCTGGCGGGCCAGCTTGTCGTTCAGCTTGCCCTCGGCGACCAGCGCGGTGACCCGGGCGACCTGCGCCGGGGTGATCGGCTGCTCGCTCAGCTCGGTGCCGGTCTCGTTGGCGCGACGGGCCAGCTCGCCCATCCACCACTTGCGGGCCTGGTCGGCGGGGGCGCCGGCCGCGATGGTCTCCTGGATCGGCTCCACCGCACCGGCGTTGAGCACCGACTGCATGTCCTTGTCGGACAGGCCCCACTCGGCCTGCAGCCGGGCGCGCCGCACCCGCGGCAGCTCCGGAAGCCCGGCCCGCAGCTCCTCGACCCACTCCCGGGCGGGGGCCACCGGCACCAGGTCCGGCTCGGGGAAGTAGCGGTAGTCCTCGGCGTTGTCCTTGATCCGGCCCGAGGTGGTGGTGCCGTCGTCCTCGTGGAAGTGGCGGGTCTCCTGGACGATGGTGCCGCCGTCGGTCAGCACGGTGGCGTGCCGCTGGATCTCGAACCGGGCGGCCCGCTCCACGCTGCGCAGGGAGTTGACGTTCTTGGTCTCCGAGCGGGTGCCGAAGGTCTCGGTGCCGTTCGGGCGCAGCGACAGGTTGACGTCGCAGCGCATCTGGCCCTTGTCCATCCGGGCCTCGGAGACGCCCAGCGCCTTGATCAGCTCGCGCAGCTCGGCCACGTACGCCTTGGCGACCTCGGGGGCGCGCTCGCCGGCGCCGACGATCGGCTTGGTGACGATCTCGATCAGCGGGATGCCGGCCCGGTTGTAGTCGAGCAGCGAGTGGGTGGCCCCGTGGATGCGACCGGTGGCGCCGCCGACGTGGCTGGACTTGCCGGTGTCCTCCTCCATGTGGGCGCGCTCGATCTCCACCCGGAAGGTCGAGCCGTCCTCCAGCTGCACGTCGAGGTAGCCGTTGAAGGCGATCGGCTCGTCGTACTGCGAGGTCTGGAAGTTCTTGGGCATGTCCGGGTAGAAGTAGTTCTTCCGCGCGAACCGGCACCACTCGGCGATCTCGCAGTTCAGCGCCAGGCCGATCTTGACGGCCGACTCCACGCCGACCGCGTTGACCACCGGGAGCGAGCCCGGCAGGCCCAGGCAGGTCGGGCAGGTCTGGCTGTTCGGCTCGGCGCCCAGCTCGGTCGAGCAACCGCAGAACATCTTGGTCTTGGTACCCAGCTCGACGTGGACCTCAAGGCCCATCACCGGGTCGTACGACGCGAGAGCGTCCTCGTAGGAGACCATGTTCATGACGCTCACAGCGTCCCTTCTCACTTGAAGCTTGGGAGGTACGGGCCCGGCCGCCGCGTCGCGCGGGGCCGGGCCGGGGCGTCAGCCCAGCAGTACGTCGTCGGAGGCGAGCTGACGCAGCTCGCGCACCAGCAGGGCGGTGCCGGTGATCAGCGCGGCGGCGCCGACCAGGGCGTTGACCAGCTTGAGGGTGTCGCTCTCCTCGCGCGCCTTGCGGACGTCCTTGACCACGGAGACCGCACCGAACGCGCTGGTGCCGATGGACAGCCACAGGCCGGGCTTGCTGTGCTTCCACCCCTTGAGGGAGCTCGGGGCCTTGGCCTTCTCGATCTTGCTCACAGTGCCGGTACCTCCTCCAGCAGGGTGTGCCCCCACTTGTCGTTGAGTGCGGCCTCGACGGCGCCGCCCACGCGGTACAGGCGGTCGTCCGCCATCGCGGGAGCGATGATCTGCAGGCCGACCGGGAGATTGTCCTCCGGCGCCAGGCCGACCGGCAGCGACATGGCCGCGTTGCCCGCCAGGTTGGACGGGATCGTGCACAGGTCGGCCAGGTACATCGCCATCGGGTCGTCGGCGCGCTCGCCGATCGGGAAGGCGGTGGTCGGCGTGGTCGGCGAGACCAGCACGTCCACACCGGCGAAGGCGGCGTCGAAGTCCCGCGAGATGAGCGTGCGGACCTTCTGGGCCGAGCCGTAGTAGGCGTCGTAGTAGCCCGAGGAGAGGGCGTAGGTGCCCAGGATGATGCGGCGCTTGACCTCGTCGCCGAAGCCGGCCTCGCGGGTCAGCGCGGTGACCTCCTCGGCCGAGCGCGAGCCGTCGTCGCCGACCCGCAGGCCGTAGCGCATGGCGTCGAAGCGGGCCAGGTTGGAGGAGCACTCCGACGGCGCGATCAGGTAGTACGCCGGCAGCGCCAGGGTGAACGACGGGCAGGACACCTCGACGACCTCGGCGCCCAGCTCGCGCAGCAGCTCCACCGACTCGGCGAAGCGCTGCATCACGCCGGCCTGGTAGCCCTCGCCCGCGAACTCCTTGACGACGCCGATCCGCATGCCGCGGATGTCGCGCATCTTCGCGGCCTCGACCACGGCCGGGACGGGCGCGTCGATCGAGGTGGAGTCCAGCGGGTCGTGGCCGGCGATGGCCTCGTGCAGCAGGGCCGCGTCCAGCACCGTACGGGCGCACGGGCCGCCCTGGTCCAGGCTGCTGGAGAAGGCGACCAGGCCGTAGCGGGACACCGAGCCGTAGGTCGGCTTGACGCCGACGGTGCCGGTGACGGCGCCGGGCTGGCGGATCGAGCCGCCGGTGTCGGTGCCGATCGCCAGCGGGGCCTCGAAGGCGGCCAGCGCGGCGGCCGAACCGCCGCCGGAGCCGCCGGGGATGCGGGTGAGGTCCCACGGGTTGCCGGTCGGGCCGTAGGCCGAGTTCTCGGTGGAGGAGCCCATCGCGAACTCGTCCATGTTGGTCTTGCCGAGGATGACCACACCGGCGTCCTTGAGACGGGTGGTCAGGGTGGCGTCGTAGGGCGGGATCCAGCCCTCGAGCATCTTGGACCCACAGGTGGTCGGGATGCCCTTGGTGGTGAAGACGTCCTTGAGCGCGAGCGGGACGCCGGCCAGCGGGCCCAGCTCCTCGCCCTTGGCGCGCTTGTCGTCGACGGCCTTGGCGGCGGCCAGCGCACCCTCGGTGTCGACGTGCAGGAAGGCGTTGACCTTCTTGTCGACGGCCTCGATGCGGTCCAGGTGCGCCTGGGCGACCTCGACGGCGGAGACCTCACCCTTGGCGATGGCGCCCGCGGTCTCGGCCGCGGTGTACTTGATCAGCTCGGTCATCTCGCTCAGTCCTCCCCGAGGATCTGCGGCACACGGAAACGCTGCTCCTCGGCGGCGGGGGCGCCGGACAGCGCCTGCTCCGGGGTCAGCGACGGCCGCACCTCGTCCGCGCGCATGACGTTGGTCAGCGGCAGCGGGTGGGAGGTCGGCGGGACGTCCTGTCCGGCGACCTCGGAAACGCGGGCGACCGCGCCGATGATCACGTCGAGCTGCTCGGCGAAGTGGTCCAGCTCTTCGGGCTTCAGCTCAAGACGCGACAGCCGGGCGAGGTGGGCGACCTCCTCGCGCGTGATGCCAGGCATGCAGCGATCCTCAGGGTGAGTTCTGGTGAGACCCGGCGACGCCTGCGCGGTGCCGGGCCCGGGCAGGAGCAGCCGGGTTCGGCGCTCCGTCCTCGTGGTCTTTGGACCCCATCCTATGGGGCCCGGCCCGGCCACCGGCCAACGAGTGGAGCCGCGGCCCCGTTACCGCCCCCGTCGCCCCCGTCACCCCTGCGGCTACTGCGGCCCGGTCCGGGCCCAACCCTGCGCGCCCGGCGTCTGGAAGCCGACCTGCGCGGCGGGCAGCGCCTGGCCGCGCTGCCCGGCCTGCAGGGCGGGCGGCAGCACCGGCGGGAGGGTCGGCGGCAGCACCGGGGGCAGCGTGGCCGGCCGGTCGGCCGGCTTGACCGCGGCGGACCGGTCGACCGGCTTGATGATCGACGGGAGCTGCGGCGGGGCGCCGAGGCGCTCCACCGTCGGGGCACCGGTGGTGCGGTGCACCCGCAGCCAGGCGGTGGCTTGCTCGGCGGGCAGGGCCGCGGACACCAGCCAGCCCTGGACGGCGTCCACGCCCATGCAGTGCAGCCGCTCCCAGGTCTCGTCGTCCTCGACGCCCTCGGCGACCACGGTCAGGCCGAGCGAGTGGGCCAGCTCGACCGAGCAGCGGACCACCGCCGCGTCGTGGTCGTCGGCGACCATCCGGGAGACGAAGGAGCGGTCGATCTTGAGCTCGCCGACCGGCAGGCTGCGCAGCCGCACCAGCGAGGAGTGCCCGGTGCCGAAGTCGTCCAGGGACATCCCGACGCCGTAGCCGCGCAGCTCCGCCAGGGTGTCGGCGGCGCGCCGGGAGTCGTCCAGCAGCAGCCGCTCGGTGATCTCCAGCTGGAGCGCGTGGGCCGGCACCTGGTGGCGGACCAGGTGCCCGGCGACGCGCTGGGCGAAGCCGGGGTTGAGCACGTCGCGCGGCGAGACGTTGACCGCGACCTGCACCTGGAGGCCCTGGTCGCGCCAGTAGGCGAGCTGGCCGACCGCCGCCTCCAGCACGTAGTCGGTGAGCCGGGGCATCAGTCCGCTGGACTCGGCGAGCCCGACGAACTCGTCCGGGGAGACCTTCCCCTGCCCCGGCCGCTCCCAGCGCAGCAGCGCCTCCAGGCCGACCACCCGGCCGTCGAAGGCCACCTTCGGCTGGTAGTGCAGCTGCACCTCACCGGTCTCCAGGGCCCGGCGCAGGTCCCCGAGCAGGCCGATCCGGTACGGGGTGTCGGCGTCCTGGGTCTCGTCGTACTGGGCGACCCCGCTGCACTCGCGCTGGGCGTGGCCCATCGCCACGTCGGCGCGGCGCAGCAGCGACTCGGCGTCCTGGGCGCCCTGCGGGTAGACGCAGACGCCGGCGCTGGCCTCCAGCACCAGCAGCAGGCCGTCCAGCCGGATCGGCGCGGCGAGTTCGGCGATCAGCGCCTTGGCGACCCGCTCCAGGCTGTCGGGGCAGTTGATGCCGGGGAGCAGGACGGCGAACTCGTCGCCGCCCATCCGGGCCACCATGGGGCGTCCGCGCCGGTAGTGCCGGGGCAGACCGGCGAAGACGTCGTCGATGGACTCCCGGGTGGCGCTGCCGGCGGGGCCGCCGGAGCGCAGCGCCCGATGGAGCCGGCGGGCAATGTGAACCAGGAGGCGGTCACCGGCCGTATGACCAAGTGTGTCGTTGAGTGATCGGAAGCGGTCGAGGTCAAGCAGGATGAGACCGACGCTGTAACCCTCCTCGCGCTCGACGATGGCCTCCTGGGCGGCCAGCAGTAAGGCCTGACGGTTGGGCAGATCCGTCAGGGGATCGGTCAGCTGGTCGCGGGCCCGGTCCCGGGCGATCCGCCAGGCCGCCACCAGGACGGCCAGCGGTACCGCGAACAGCGGCAGCAGTTCGGGTTCGAACCGGTAGACCAGGACGGCCAGCGGGATGAGCGGCGCGGCTCCGGCCAGCAGCACGCCGAGCAGCAGGACCGCACCTGCCACCCCCTGCGGCGGGCGTGTGGGCGCGCCGCCGGTCGAACGATCCATAAGCCCTGTCCTCCGTCGGGCCCGCCCCGTCAGGCCGCCTTACGGTGAGGCACCGTGCCGGTACCGACAGCTGCCGGGCATGGAGCGACCCCGAGGAGCACCGGCTCAGCCGGTGCCCCCACCCCTGCTGACACTCTGTTGCGCTCCAGGGTATGCCGGGGTCTCCCCGGTGGGCAGACTTTCGGACAACCGGAAACGCGCCACCGCGCCCGGGTGTCGCACAGTGACACAATGCCCGCTTTCACTGGACGGCACCCGGTGACGCCGCATCAGGACGATAACAACCCGGATCCGGCCGGCGGCCGCTCGGGTCCGCCCGGGCTCAGCCCTCCGCGGGTGCCTCGACGGCCGCCTCCGCCGCCGCGGGCTCCGGAAGTCCCAGGTGGGCACGGGCGGCAGACGGTCCGTCGGCGAGCAGCACCGCGAAGCCGGCGTCGTCCAGGACCGGCAGGCCGAGCTGAACTGCCTTGTCATACTTGGACCCGGGGTTGTCACCGGCGACCACGAAGTCGGTCTTCTTCGAAACCGAACCGGTCACCTTCGCTCCACGCGAGGTCAGCGCCTCCTTGGCGCCGTCCCGGGTGTGGCCGGCCAGCGTCCCGGTGACGACCACGGTCAGGCCCTCCAGCGGACGCTCCGCCGCCTCCTCGTCCGCGAACTCCTCGACGAAGCGGACCCCGGCGGCCCGCCACTTCTCCAGGATCTCCCGGTGCCACTCCTCCTCGAACCACTCCCGGATCGAGCGGGCGATGGTCGGTCCCACGCCCTCGACCGCCGCCAGCTCCTCCTCGGTGGCCGAGAAGACCCGGTCCAGGTCACGGAACTCACGCGCCAGCTCCTGCGCCGCCACCGGACCAACGTGCCGGATCGACAGGCCGTTCAGGAAGCGCCAGAGCGGACGGTCCTTCGCCGCCTCCAGGTTGTCCAGCAGGGTCTGCAGCGACTTCTTCGGCTCGCCCTTGGTCGTGGCGAAGAAGAAGACCTCCTTCTCCTTGCCCGTCCGGTCGTCCAGCTTGGGCATGCCGGTCTTCTGGTCGCGCACCAGCACCTTGATCGGCAGCAGTTGCTCCGCCGTCAGCCCGAAGACGTCCCCCTCGTTGTGCACCGGGGCCTCGGCCGGCTCCAGCGGCTGGGTCAGCGCGGTGGCCGCGACGTAGCCCAGGCCCTCGACGTCCAGGCAGGAGCGCCCGCCGAGGAAGGCGATCCGCTCCCGGATCTGGGCCGGGCAGTGCTGGGCGTTGGGGCAGCGCAGGTCGATGTCCCCCTCGGACATCGGGCGCAGTTCGGTGCCGCACTCCGGGCAGTGCGAGGGCATCACGAAGGCCTGCTCGGTGCCGTCCCGCAGGTCGTAGACCGGGCCGAGGATCTCCGGGATGACGTCACCGGCCTTGCGCAGCACCACGGTGTCCCCGAGCAGGACGTCCTTGGCCTTGACCACGTCCTGGTTGTGCAGCGTCGCGTACTGCACCATCGAGCCGGCCACCTTCACCGGCTCGGCCAGCACCGCGTACGGGGTGGCCCGGCCGGTGCGCCCGATGCCGACCTTGATCTCGGCCAGCTTGCCGGTGACCTCCTCCGGCGGGTACTTCCAGGCGATCGCCCAGCGCGGGGACTTGGAGGTGGCGCCGAGCCGGCCCTGGAGGGCGATCTCGTCCACCTTGACCACGACGCCGTCGATCTCGTGCTCGACCGAGTGCCGCTGCTCGCCGAAGTGCTTGATGAAGGCCCGCACCTCGGCCAGCGTGCCGACCACCTTGTTGTGCCGGGCGGTGGGCAGGCCCCAGTCGTGCAGCAACCGGTAGGCATGCGACTGGTTGTCGATGTCGAAGCCGACCCGGGCGCCGATGCCGTGCACCACCATGTGCAGCGGGCGGGAGGCGGTGACGTGCGGGTCCTTCTGGCGCAGCGAACCGGCGGCGGCGTTGCGGGGGTTCATGAACAGCCGGATCATCGCCCGGGGCCGCTTGCCCTCCTTGGCGCGCTCCTCGTTCTCCTGCCGGCGGCGCTCGTTCTCCGCCGCGAACGAGGCGTTGAGCGCGTCGAACTCCTCGGTCGGGAAGTAGACCTCGCCGCGGATCTCCACCAGCTCGGGGACGTTCTCGCCCTTGAGCCGGTGCGGGATCTCCTTGATGGTGCGGACGTTGGCGGTGATGTCCTCGCCGACCCGGCCGTCGCCGCGGGTCGCCGCCTGCACCAACTGGCCTTTCTCGTAGGTGAGGTTGACGGCCAGGCCGTCCACCTTGAGCTCGCACAGGTAGTGGTACTCGATGCCGTGCAGCTCGGTGGCGACGCGGTCCGCCCAGGCGCCGAGCTCCTCGTCGTCCATCGCGTTGTCCAGGCTGAGCAGCCGCTCGCGGTGCTCGACGGCGGCGAACAGCGCGGTGGGGGCGCCGCCGACCCGCTGGGTCGGCGACTCCGGCGTCACCAGGGCCGGGTGCTCGGCCTCCAGCTCCTCCAGTTCGCGCATCAGCGCGTCGAACTCGGCGTCGCTGACGACCGGCGCGTCCTGCTCGTAGTACCGGGCTCGGTGGTCGGTGATCTCCTGCGCCAGCTCGGCGTGCCGCCGGCGCACCTCCGCCGGGACGTCCTCCCAGCCCTCGACAGCCGTCACCGCAAGCCCTCCTACGTTCTCATTCCGGGTTGTCCACCAGGCTCTGCGCCGCCCGCGCGGCGAGCGACAGCGCCTTGCGCGCGTACGCCGGGGAGGCCCCGGCGAGCCCGCAGGTCGGCGTCACCAGCACGCGGCGGCCCAGCAGCTCCGGAGCGAACCCGAGCCTGCGCCACAAGGTCCTGATCCCCTGGACACTACCGGCCGGGTCCGACACCACCTGGTCAACGGAGGGGACGACACCAGCGAGGATCGCCGTGCCGCCCTCCACCGCCTCGCCCAGGTCCTCGTCCTGGCGCTCGGTGAGGAGGGAGAAGTCCAGCGAGATCCCGGCGGCACCGGCCCGGCGCAGCAGCGGAATCGGGACGTCCGGCGCGCAGGAGTGCACCACGACCGGCGCGTCCAGGCCGCGGACCAGCTCGCGCAGCACCTCCTCGGCGACCTGCCGGTCGACGGCGCGCAGCCGCTGGAAGCCGCTGGCGGTCTTCACCTGCCCGGCCAGCACGGCGGGCAGCGAGGGCTCGTCCAGCTGGAGCACCACCTCGGCCCCCGGGACGCGCTTGCGGACCTCGGCCAGGTGGCGGCGCAGCCCCTCGGTGAGCGAGCCGGCGACGTCCCGGCAGGCGCCGCGGTCGGCGAGGGCCTTCTCGCCGTGCTTGAGCTCGATGGCGGCCGCCAGCGTCCACGGGCCCACGGCCTGGACCTTGAGCGCCCCCCGGTACCCCTGGGTGAACTCCTCCAGGGCGTCCAGGTCCTCGCCGAGCCAGGAGTGGGCGCGGCGGGTGTCCCGGCCGGGGCGGTCGGCGAACCGCCAGCCGCTGGGCTCGGTCTGCGCGAAGAGTTCCACCAGCAGGCCGGCGCTGCGGCCGATCATGTCGGCGCCCGGCCCGCGGGCGGGCAGCTCGGGCAGGAACGGGAGCTGCTCCAGCGCGCCGGTGGAGGTCTTGGCGGCCTCCCGGGCATCGGTGCCGGGCAGCGAGCCGACGCCGGTGGCGGCGCCGCGCAGGTCGGGGAAGGCGTTCGGAGTGCTCACCCGTCCGAGCCTAGTGCGCGGCGCCGGGCCGGTTCGTCAGCGGGCCTCGGCGGCCCTCAGCGGCCCTCAGCTACCCTCGGCAGCCCTCAGCGTCCCGGGCGGACGGTGATGTCGGTGATCTCGGCGTCCCGGGAGGCGTCCAGGGCGGCGAGGACGGCCTTCGCGACGGACTCCGGCTCGATCCAGCGGCCGGGGTCGTACTCCTTGCCCTCCTGCTGGTGCACCTTGGCCTGCATCGCGGTGGCGGTGCGGCCCGGGTAGACCGAGGTGACCCGCACGCCGTTCGCGTGCTCCTCCTGGCGCAGCGCGTCGGCGAGCGCCTTGAGCCCGTGCTTGCTGGCCGCGTACGCCGACCACTCGGCGTGGGCGGTCAGGCCCGCGCCGGAGTTGACCAGCACCACATGGCCCTTGGCCAGGCGCAGCGAGGGCAGCAGCAGCCGGGTCAGCTCGGCGGGGGCGACCAGGTTGACGTTCAGGGTGTCCTGCCAGGCCTTCACCGGCAGGTCGCCGACCGTGCCGAGCTCGACCATGCCCGCGACGTGCAGCAGCGAGTCGAGGGTGACGGGCAGCTGCTGCTGCCCGAAGGCCCAGGAGAGCTTGGCGGGGTCGCCGAGGTTGCCGACCAGGGTGCGGGCGCCGGGGAAGCGGTCCCGCAGCTCGCCGGCCCGCCGGGCGTCCCGGGCGAGCAGCCAGAGCTCGTCCCCGCGCTCGGCGAGCTTCTCGGTCAGGACGGCGCCGATGCCGGAACCGGCACCGGTGATCAGATGTGCAGCCATGGCCCCGATCCTCTCAGGCCTTGAGCAGCGTGAAGACCTCGGCGGGCGTGTCGGCGAAGCCGACCAGCTCGGAGAGCGGGCGCGGCAGGAAGCCCTCGGCGTCCATCCGCTCCAGCTGGGTGCGCAGGCCCGCGTAGAAGCCCTCGGTGTCCAGCAGGACGACCGGCTTGTCGAAGATCCCGTGCTTCTTGAGCTCCAGCACCTCGGTGACCTCGTCCATCGTGCCCAGCCCGCCGACCAGCACCACGACGGCGTCCGCCCGGGCGGCCAACTCCCGCTTGCGCTCGGCCAGATCGGCGGTCATCACCAGCTCGTCGGCGCCGACGTAGCCCTTGTGCTTGAGCATCTCGACCAGCACGCCGACCAACCGGCCGCCCGCCGCCTTCACCTCGTCGGCGAGCAGGCCCATCAGGCCGGCGTTGGAGCCGCCCCAGACCAGGGTGTGCCCGCCCTCCCCCAGGAGCCGGGCGAACTCGGCGGCGGGGGCGGTGTAGCGGTCGTCGAGCGAGTACGCGGAGCAGAAGACGCAGATGTTCATAATGCCGACTGGTCTATCACGCCCGCCCGCCCCCGCCCACCGGGTTTGGCCGCCGGGTCACAGCAGGTGGCGGCCGTCGTGGGTTCGGATGCTCGGTGCCGTGTCGTCCCGGAACGCATCCAACAGGCGCACGGAGTAGACCTCGGCCATGCGGTCGGAGACCTCGGCAGGTGTGAGCCAGTCGACTTCGACCGACTCGTCGGAGAGCCGCTCCGCCCCGGTCTCCGGTCGGCAGCGGAAGACCAGGGCGACGATTCCACGGCTCACGTTCTTGTAGACGCCGGTCAACCGTTCCACCCGAACCTTGATCCCGGTCTCCTCGTAGACCTCGCGGCGCACGCCGTCCTCAACCGACTCGGTCAGCTCCAGCACCCCGCCCGGGGGCTCCCAGGTCCCGTTGTCGGCCCGGCGGATCGCCAGAACCCGGCCGTCCTCGCGCACCACCGCCCCGGCGACGGACACCGAGTGGAGCGGCGTTGACTGGGCATTCCCGGCGCTGTTACTCATGTGCAGGAGGATAGGAGCCCTGAAAGACTATGGCGCTGAACGGGCCCGGGGGGGGGGGGGGGGGGGGGGGGGGGGGGGGAGGAAGGGGGGGGGGGGGGGGGGGGGGGGGGGGGGGGGGGGGGGGGGGGGGGGGGGGTACG
>NZ_JBVHYH010000025.1:52597-78872 GCF_055569135.1 Kitasatospora sp. NPDC029367 | reverse complement strand
CTTCCTTCTTCTTGTACGCAGGGAGAGGGAAGGAAGCCACCAAAGGACCGCCGCCCCCCCCCCCCCCCCCCCCCCCCCCCCCCCCCCCCGGGCCCCGAGAAACACGCGCGATCACGGATGTTGGAAGAGCACCTCCGGGTTCGCCATCGACGGGCCGTCGAGGAGGGGCTGGTGGATTCCCTTCAGGGTCCGGTCGAAGAAGGCTCCGACGTACTCCCTGGTCAGCTGCATCCCGCGCTCCGGCGAGGTGGTCGTCCCCGGAGGGAGCGGCATGCCGATCTCGGCGGCCAGCACGGTGACGTCCGTGAAGCTGGCGTGGTTGGTGCCCGCGACGGTCAGCCAGGGCTTGTAGCCCTTCCAGCCCGCCCAGGTCTGCCCCCAGGACGTGTCCCCGCCGTTCGAGGAGTGGTCGCTGTCCTTGCCGAGCAGGAGGAACGCGCGCCCGTCGAGCTTGTCGGTCGGAACCGGCGGCCAGAACGTGCCGTCCATGTTCACCCCGGCCAGGATCCGCTGGTCCTCGGCCATCGCGTTCAGCGTGGACGCACCGCCGATCGAGTGCCCGGCCATGCCGACTCGGTCCCGGTCGATCAGGTGGGACAGGCGCCAGGCCGGGTGCTGCCCGGTCAGCTGGTCCAGGACGAAGGAGACGTCCTTCGCCCGGCTGTCCGGGAGCGAGTCCGGTGCGCCGCTGTCGCACAGTGCGCAGCCCGGGGTGCTGCCATCGGCGAGCGTCTCGCCGGAGTCCTCGTAGGTGTGGCCGACCAGGGCCACCACGTAGCCGTGGCCGGCCAGGTCGGTCGCCAGGCCGGTCAGCGTGGCGCGGGGGTTCTCGAAGCCCGGGGAGAGCACCACCAGCGGGAACTTCCCGCCGGCGGCCTTCGCCCCGGTGTAGGCGTGGGTGTCGACGCCGACCAGGTCCTGCGCCCTGAGCCCGGTGCCGGCCGGCACCCGCGTCGCCAGGAAGCCCTGGGCCTCGCCAGGGGTCATGTACGGAGCGGGCTCCCCGGTGCCCTGCCGGGCCGGGTAGAACATCGACACCGCGAGCTGCCGCGGCCCGGCCGCGGGCACCCAGGGGTCGGTGCGGCCCTGGTCGGTCAGGTGCAGCACCTCCTCCCCGGCCTCGTACCGCCCGGTCGAGCGGGGCAGCTCGCCGTGGAAGGCGGCCGGATTGCTGGAGACAGCGGTGACGGCCGCGGTGGCGGAGCGCGACGGCGTGGCCATCGCGGCCCCGGCCAGCGGGAGCGGAAGGGCGAGAGCGAGCGCTGCGACGGCCGCGATGCGGCGGATTCGGGTCATGTCCCAGACGGTAGGTCCGCGGCCCGGACCCCCGAATCAGCCGGACGAATGCCCTGTCGGGCCGTGGTCATCCGGGCGATTCAGCGGCGTCATCCCTTCGGATGACGCCGCCATGGCCCGCTCAGACCCGCGCAGCCGGGCGTTCGGTGGTGGCGATGGTGGCGGAGCCGATGACGCGGGTGCCGTCGTAGAGGACGACCGCCTGGCCGGGGGCGATGCCGCGCGCTGGGGTGTCCAGGCGGACGTGGAGTTCGCCGTCGACCATGGCGGCGGTGACCGGCACCTCCTCGCCGTGGGCGCGCAGCTGGGCGGTGTAGCGGCCCTCGGCCAGGGGCTCGGTGCCGCACCAGCGGGGGCGGATGGCGGTCAGGGCGGTGACGTCCAGGCCCTCGACCGGTCCGACGGTGACGGTGTTGTTCACCGGGGAGATGTCCAGCACGTAGCGCGGCTTGCCGTCCGCCGCCGGGCGACCGATCCGCAGGCCCTTGCGCTGACCGATGGTGAAGCCGTACGCGCCGTCGTGCTCGCCGAGCTTGGTGCCGTCCACGTCGAGGATGTCGCCGGTGGCGGTGCCGAGGTGCTTGGCCAGGAAGCCCTGGGTGTCACCGTCGGCGATGAAGCAGATGTCGTGGCTGTCGGGCTTCTTGGCGACGGCCAGGCCCCGGCGCTCGGCCTCCGCCCGGATCTCTTCCTTGGTGGTGTCGCCGAGCGGGAAGAGCGAGTGGGCGAGCTGGTCGGCGTCGAGCACGCCGAGGACGTAGGACTGGTCCTTGGCGGCGTCCACGGCGCGGTGCAGCTCGCGCGAGCCGTCCGGCAGGTCGACGACGCGGGCGTAGTGGCCGGTGCAGACGGCGTCGAAGCCGAGGGCGATCGCCTTGTCCAGCAGCGCGGCGAACTTGATCTTCTCGTTGCAGCGCAGGCAGGGGTTCGGGGTCCGCCCGGCCGCGTACTCGGCGACGAAGTCGTCGATCACGTCCTCGCGGAAGCGCTCGGCGAGGTCCCAGACGTAGAACGGGATGCCGATCACGTCGGCCGCCCGCCAGGCGTCCCGGGAGTCCTCGATGGTGCAGCAGCCGCGCGCGCCCGTACGGAAGGACTGCGGGTTCGCTGACAGCGCCAGGTGCACGCCCGTCACCTCGTGCCCCGCTTCGACGGCGCGGGCGGCGGCGACGGCGGAGTCGACTCCGCCGGACATCGCCGCGAGCACGCGCAGGCGGCCGGTGGACGGAGTGGTCGGGGCACCCGGGAAGTCAGTCATGGTGACTACAAGAGTACGGGGCCGTCGAACATGCCCGGCCCGTACCGGAGCTACCGGCGGACGGACGCCAGCCCCGCGTTGCGGGCCCGCTGCACCGCCGGGCCGATGGCCGCCACCAGTGCCGTGACGTCCTCGCGCACCGAGGTGTGCCCGAGCGAGAACCGCAGCGAGGCACGGGCCAGCAGCGGGTCGACCCCCATCGCCAGCAGCACGTGGCTGGGCTGCGGCACCCCGGCCGAGCAGGCCGAGCCGGTGGAGCACTCGATGCCCTGGGCGTCCAGCAGCATCAGCAGCGCGTCGCCCTCGCAGCCGGGGAAGGAGAAGTGGGCGTTGGCCGGCAGCCGCCCCTCCCCCGCCGGGTCGCCGTTGAGCACCGCGTCCGGGACGGCCGCGACCACCCCGGCGACCAGTTCGTCGCGCAGCGCGCCGAGCGTCACCGCGTGCTCCGCCCGCCGTTCGACGGCCAGCGCGGCGGCGGCCGCGAAGCCGGCGGCGGCGGGGGCGTCCAGGGTGCCGGAGCGCACGTCGCGCTCCTGGCCGCCGCCGTGCAGCAGCGGTACGGGCGTGGCGCCGCGGGAGAGCAGCAGGGCGCCGATGCCGAACGGGCCGCCGATCTTGTGCCCGGTGACGGTGAGCGCGGTGAGGCCCGAGTCGGCGAAGGAGACCGGGACCTGACCGAGCGCCTGCACCGCGTCGGCGTGCATCGGGATGCCGTACTCGGCCGCCACGGCGGCGAGTTCGCGCACCGGCTGGACGGTGCCGACCTCGTTGTTGGCCCACATCACGGTGACCAGGGCGACGGAGCCGGGGTCGCGCTCGATCGCGGCGCGCAGCGCCCCGGGGTGCACCCGGCCCAGCGCGTCCACCGGCAGGTACTCGACCGTCGCGCCCTCGTGCTCGGAGAGCCAGTGCACCGCGTCCAGCACGGCGTGGTGCTCCACCGGGCTGGACAGCACCCGGGTGCGGGCCGGATCGGCGCCCCGGCGGGCCCAGTAGAGGCCCTTGACCGCCAGGTTGTCGGACTCGGTGCCGCCGCCGGTCAGCACGATCTCGCTCGGGCGGGCGCCCAGCGATTCGGCCAGCGACTCGCGGGACTCCTCGACCACCCGGCGGGCCCGGCGGCCGGCCGCGTGCAGGGACGAGGCGTTGCCGACCACCCCCAGGTGCGCCGACATCGCGGCGATCGCCTCGGGCAGCATCGGCGTGGTCGCCGCATGGTCCAGGTATGGCATAACCATCCGATTGTAGAGGGCATGCTCCGGGGCCCCACCAGGCCCGGGCCCGGGTGCGCACCGATCCGGCCACGGCCGTGGTCGGCGGACGGCGGCGTCCGGCACTGGTTTGTACCACTGCGCCGCCCAGCGGTTAGCCTGACGACCACTTCTCCATCGGGTTCCAGCGTTCCAGGGGGCGCCATGTCGCAGTCGGTCGACCGCGCGCTGACCCTGCTCGGCTCGCTGGGCGACGGGCCGCTCTCGCTGGAACAGGCCGCGAGCAGCCTCGGGGTGCACAAGTCCACCGCGCTGCGGCTGCTGCGCACGCTGGAGGAGCACGGGTTCGTCCGGCGCCAGCCCGACCTGCGCTACCGGGTCGGCGGCCGGGTGCTGTCGCTGGCGCACCGGGCGCTGGAGGACTTCGACGTCCGGCAGGTCGCCGCGCCGTACCTGGCCGCCCTCAACGCGCGCTGCGGCTACACCGTCCAGCTGGCCGTGCTGCACGACGGCGAGGTGCTCTACCTGGACGAGGTGGCCGCGCCCTCGGCGGCCCGCCCGCCGCGGATCGGGCGCCGCGCCCCGGTGACCGGGACGGCCGTCGGGCGGGTGCTGCTCGCCGGGCTGCCGGAGGACGGCGTCCGCGAGGAGGAGCTGCCGGCCGAGCTGGCGGCGGTGCGCCGCCGGGGCTGGGCGGCCGAGTCGGCCGAGCACCGGGAGCCGGTGACCTGCGTGGCCGCGCCGGTGGCGGGCAGCGGCGGACGGACGGTCGCGGCCTGCGCGCTGAGCGCCCCGGCCGGCCAGGTGCCGCCGGCCGAGCTGGCCCGGATGCTGCCGGAACTGCTCTGCACGGCCGAGGCGATCTCGCTCGCCTGCGGCGGCTCGCCTACTCCTCGCTGGTGCGAGAACCGTTGCGGTGCCAGGCCCGCGGGGCACGCCAGCCGTACCTCAGGGCGAGCATCCGCAGCACGAAGGCGGTGAGCGCGGCGGCGGTGCCGGTGGCGCCGGTGAGCCGGTCGGCCCCGATCAGCACGGCCACCAGGGCGGCGCCGACCAGCGCCGGGACGGCGTAGATCTCGCGGTCCCAGCGCAGCAGCGAGGGGATCTCCCCGGCCAGCACGTCGCGGATCACCCCGCCGCCGGCCGCGGTCACCATGCCGAGCGCGATCGAGGCGACCGCGCCCAGCCCGTAGTCGTGCGCCTTGGCGGTGCCCGTGACGCAGAACAGGCCGAGGCCGAGGGCGTCCAGGGTCTGCACGGAGCGGTTGATCCGCTCGACCTCGGGGTGCAGGAAGAACACCACGAGGCCGGCGGCCAGCGGGGTGAGGAAGTAGCCGAGGTTGGTGAAGGCGGCCACCGGGGTGGCGCCGATCACCAGGTCGCGCATCACCCCGCCGCCGAGGGCCGTGACCTCCGCCAACACGCAGATCCCGAAGATGTCCATGTTCTTGCGGACGGCGAGCAGCGCCCCGGAGAGGGCGAAGACGAAAATGCCGACGAGGTCCAACGATTGCTGCACGTCGGAGGGGAAGATCTGCGAACTCACCGTCCATGTGTACCCGATCCACCCGGTCGTTCCCGACACCGGTCACAGTCCGGATGAAACCGTCTCGCGGACGGGGCAGTCCCCGCCCGGGCGGGTGCACCCCCGGCCCACTCCGCTAACCTCCCGCGTGTGAAGCTCACCGGACGCGCATTCCCACGCCGCCAGAACACCCGTGCCGCCGCGGGTGCCGCCCCAGCAGCCTCGGCGAGGCTCGGCTGGCTCGACGCCCTGCGCGGCATAGCCGCGCTCTCCGTGGCGATCTACCACTTCGCGCTGCCGTTCTACTGGCTCCACATCGACCACGCGCCGCGCAACTTCGGGGATCCGGGCATCTTCGGCGTGATGCTGTTCTTCCTGGTGAGCGGGTACATCATCCCGGCCTCGCTGGAGCGGCGCGGCGATGTGCGCTCGTTCTGGGCGGGCCGGTACTTCCGGATCTACCCGGTGGTGATCGTCACCGCGCTGCTGAGCCTGCTGCTCCTGCCCCGCAACCACTCGGTCATCCAGGGCTTCGCCTTCGACCACCCGCTGCTCTCGGTGGTGGGCAACGCCCCGATGGTGCAGGACCTCACGGGCGTCCCGAACCTCATCGGGGTGATGTGGACGCTCACCTACGAGATGATCTTCTACTTCTTCGTGACGGCCCTGTTCGTCAACGGCAAGCACAAGAAGAGCGCCCCGCTCGCGATCGGCTTCGCCGGCGCCGCGCTGCTGCTCGGCTCCTGGCTGCCGCTCGGCCTGCTCACGGCGGACGGCGGCCTGCCCGCCAACCGGCACCTGACGGTGGCCGTCCTGGTCATCGTGATCACCGCGATGGTCTGCTTCCTCACCGGCCGGGTCGACCTGACCCGCTGGGGCGGGACGATGCTCGGCGGGCTGGGCCTGGTGCTGGTCGTGCTGAACGGCCGCTCCGCCGCCTTCGAGACCCTGCTGATCTTCGCCACCATGTTCTCCGGGACGGTGCTGTACCGGCTGGAGCACGGCCAGATCGACCGGCTGCCGGCCCTGCTGTGCTGCGGCTTCGTCCTCACCTCGGGCGTCCTGTGCGGCTTCATGTACAACCGCGACAACGCGCTCTGGCGGACCTGGAGCGAGTCCTGGCAGTCGTTCTCCGGCGCTTACCTGGGCGCCTGGGTCGTCTTCGCGATCGGCATGCTGCTGCGCCACCGCCGCTTCCCGCGCTGGCTGACCTGGACGGGCTCGATCAGCTACTCGGTGTACCTGCTGCACAACCCGATCATCCACTTCATGAACTGGAAGCTGGAGGGCCGTCCGGCCTTCACCTCCTGGCAGGACCGCAGCCTGCAGTTCTTCGGCCTGATGGCCGCCCTGCTGCTGATCAGCTACCTCAGCTACCGCCTGGTCGAGATCCCGTTCCAGAACCTGGGCCGCAAGGTGATCAAGGCGCTGAACCGCCGCTTCCCGGCCGAGCTGCCGTCGGCCCGACCGGCCGCCCCGGGCACCCCCGCCGCGCGCGAGCCGCAGCCGGCCGGCCCGGCCGCGGAGGCCGAGGCGCAGCCCGTCCTGGACGGCGCCGGGCGCGGCTGACGCCCGCCCGCCACGACGTGAGGCCGCCCGCCCCCGATTCCCGGGAGCGGGCGGCCTCTCTTTCGTCGGTACTGGGCGTTCTCAGGGCTGCGCCTAGTCGGTCCCCTCGGGGAAGTGACACGCCACCTGGTGCCCCGTCCTCGCCACCGCCAGCGGCGGCTCCTGGCTCGCGCACACGTCCTGCGCCTTCCAGCAGCGGGTGCGGAACCGGCAGCCGCTGGGCGGGTTGATCGGCGAGGGCACGTCGCCCTTGAGCAGGATCCGCTCGCGCCCGCCCTGCTGGCGCCGGCGCGGGTCCGGCACCGGGACGGCCGACATCAGGGCCGTGGTGTACGGGTGCATCGGGCTGCGGTAGAGCGAGTCGCGGTCGGCGATCTCGACGATCTTGCCGAGGTACATCACCGCCACCCGGTCGGAGACGTGCCGGACCACCGAGAGGTCGTGCGCGATGATCAGGTAGGTCAGGCCGAGCTCCTGCTGGAGGTCGTCGAGCAGGTTGACCACCTGCGCCTGGATCGACACGTCCAGCGCCGAGACCGGCTCGTCCGCGATGATCATCTTCGGCTTGAGCGCGAGCGCCCGGGCGATGCCGATGCGCTGGCGCTGGCCGCCGGAGAACTCGTGCGGGTAGCGGTTGTAGTGCTCGGGGCTGAGCCCGCACAGCTCCAGCAGGTCCTGGACGGCCTTCTTGACGCCGCCCTCGGGGTGGACCCCCTGGAGCTTGAACGGCGCGCTGACGATGGTGCCGACGGTGTGCCGGGGGTTCAGCGAGGAGTACGGGTCCTGGAAGATCATCTGGATGTCTCGGCGCAGCGGCCGCATCGCCCCGGTGCCGAGGTGGCTGATGTCGGTGCCCTCGAACTCGATCGTCCCGCCGGTGGGTTCGTCGAGCCGGGTGACCAGCCGCCCCATCGTCGACTTGCCGCAGCCGGACTCGCCGACGACGCCCAGCGTCTCGCCGGCGTTGACGGTGAAGTCGATGCCGTCGACGGCCCGCACCGCGCCGGTCGGGCGCCGCAGCAGTCCGCCGCGGATCGGGAAGTGCCGGGTCAGGCCGGTGACCTTCAACAGCGGCTCGCGCTCGGGGGCGGGCGCCGGTGCAGGGATGGTGGCCCCCTGAGTGTCCGTCATCGGTTCTCTCCAGAATGGTGGTACGGGGCCGGGCTCACAGCCGGGGCGCGATCTCTTCGGCGAAGATGCGGTGCCGCTCGTCGGCCGCCAGGTGGCAGGCCGCGAAGTGCCCGGGTGCGGCCTCGGTGAGCACCGGGACCTCGCCCGTGGAGCGCCCGCCGGTCAGGGCGGCGTACGGGCAGCGCGGGTGGAAGGCGCAGCCGGACGGCACGTTGATCAGGCTGGGCGGGGTGCCCCGGACCGGCACCAGCCGGTCCTGCAGTTCCCGGTCCAGTCGCGGCATCGAGCCCAACAGGCCCCAGGTGTAGGGGTGTTCGGGCGCGTCGAAGAGGGTCTCGGCGGGCCCGCGCTCGATGCACTTGCCGCCGTACATGACCAGGATGTCGTCGGCGAGCTCGGCGACCACCCCGAGGTCGTGGGTGATGATGATGACGGCGGAGCCGAACTCCTGCTGGAGGTCCCGGATGAGGTCCAGGATCTGCGCCTGGACGGTGACGTCCAGGGCGGTGGTGGGCTCGTCGGCGATCAGCAGCGAGGGGTCGTTGACGAGGGCCATGGCGATCATGGCGCGCTGGCGCATGCCGCCGGAGAACTGGTGCGGGTAGTCGTCCACCCGGCGGTCCGGCTGCGGGATGCCGACCCGGTCGAGCATCTCGATCGCGCGGGTCCTGGCCTGCTTCTTGGAGGCCTGGGGGTGGTGCACCCGGTAGGCCTCGACGATCTGCTGCCCCACCGTGTAGTAGGGGTGCATCGCGGTCAGCGGGTCCTGGAAGATCATCGCCAGTTCCCGGCCGCGCAGTTGGCGCACCCGGTCCGGTCCGGCGGCGATCAGGTCCTCGCCGTCCAGCCGGATCTCGCCGCTGATCCGGGCCCGCTTGGAGCGGTGCAGGCCCATGATGCCGAGCGAGGTGACGGACTTGCCGGAGCCGGACTCGCCGACGATGCCGAGGGTGCGGCCCTTGTGCAGGTCGAAGCTGACCCCGTCCACCGAGCGGACCAGGCCGTCGTCGGTGTCGAAGTGGATCCGCAGGTCGCGCACGGACAGGAAGGGGTCGCCCGGAGAGCTGGGCGCGGCGTCCGCCGGGTTCTTCTGGAGGTCGGTCACGAGAGCCTCACGCGGGGGTCGACGAGGGCGTACAGGAGGTCGACCACGAGGTTGCAGGCGACGATGAAGAAGGCGGCCAGCAGGGTGACGCCGAGGATCTTGGGCAGGTCGTTGTCGGAGATCGCCTGGACGGCGAACTGGCCGATGCCCTTGAGCGAGAAGACCTGCTCGGTGATCAGTGCACCGCCGAGCAGCAGGCCGAGGTCCATGCCGAAGATGGTGACGATCGGGGTGAGCGCGGAGCGCAGGCCGTGCTTGACCACCACCTTGCGCTCGACCAGGCCCTTGGCCCGGGCGGTGCGGATGTAGTCCTCGCTCATCGTCTCCAGCATCCCGGCGCGGGTGAGCCGGGCGTAGAGCGCGGAGTAGAGGAAGGCCAGCGAGATCCACGGGAGGATCAGGTTGCGGGCCCACATCAGCGGGTCGGCGGTGAAGTCGACGTACTCCAGGTTGTCCAGGATCGGCCACTCGTAGCTGAACACGGTCAGCAGCAGGGCGCCGGTGAAGAAGACCGGGAGCGAGACGCCGGCCAGCGCGATGCCCATGGAGAGCCGGTCGAAGATCGAGCGCGGCTTGAGGGCGGAGATCACGCCGGTGGTGACGCCGGAGACCAGCCAGAGCACCGCCGCGCCGATGGCGAGCGAGATCGTGACCGGGATCCGGCTGGTCATCTCCGGCCAGACCTCCAGGTGGTTCTTGAAGGAGTAGCCGAAGCAGGGCACGTGGCAGGTGGCCGGTTCCGGGCCGAACTTGTACTCGGCGCCGCTGACCAGCGCCTTGAGGAAGTTCCAGTACTGGGTGTACAGCGGCTGGTCGAAGCCGAGGTTCTGCTTGACCGCCTGGATCGCCTCGGGCGAGGGGTTCTTCCCGATGTACTGCGCGGCCAGCTGGTCGGTGGTCTCGCCGGCGATGCGCGGGAGCAGGAAGAAGATCGCGAAGGTGACCGCGCTGACGACGACCAGCAGTGCCGCGGCCGCGAGGATCCTGCGGATGATGTAGGCAAACACAGTTGGGCGGCTCCGGCGGCCCGCCGCCGTCCGGGGTCTTCCGGACGGCGGCGGGCGCCGCTGCCTTCACCTGCCTTCAGGGATGCGGAGCCAGGCTCTTTACTTGGTGGTGCCGATGTTCAGGTAGTCGTACTCACCCGAGAAGGCCGGGGTGGACGCCAGGTTGGTGGCGCTGTCCGGGCGGTACAGGAAGACCTTGAAGTCGGTCAGCGGGACGTACACCGCGGACTCCATGACCTTCTTGTCGATGTCGCCGTAGATCTTCTCGCGGGCGGCCCGGTCCGGGTTGACCGCGGCGTCGTCCAGCAGCTTGTTGACGGCCGGGTCGTTCAGCTGGGCCAGGTTGCTGTTGCCGGAGGCCTTGATCGCGCGGCCGTCGACGATCTGCTGCAGGAAGCCGTAGCCGGTCGGCCAGTCGGCGCCCCACTGCATCATCATCAGACCGATGTTGTGGTCCTGGGTGTACTGCGGCGCACCGGCCGAGTCGGTCAGGTACTTGCCCTGCGGGAACTGCTGGATCTCGGCGTTGATGCCGATGTTCTTGAGCTGCGCCTGGATCGCGGTGGCCGCGGCGACCTCGGTCGCGCGCTCGGTGCGGGCGGACAGCACGGTGGTGAAGCCGCCGTCCTTGCCGCAGGCCTTCAGGGCGTCCTTGGCCTTGGCCTGGTCACCCTTGTTGTCCTTGGTCTCGAACAGGTTGAAGTCCTGGTGGCCCGGGATGTCCGGCGGGAGCACGGTGTTGGCCACCTGGCCGCGGATCGGGCCGCCGAGCGCGGTCTGCACCGCGACCTTGTCGACCGCGAACTGGACGGCCTTGCGGCACTCGATGTTGTCGAACGGCGCGACCTTGGTGTTGATCGCCATGTAGACCAGGCGGCCGCCGTAGGCGTTGTCGGTCTTCGCCTTGAGCTTCGAGTCGCGCAGGATCTGCGCCTGGGTCTGCGGGTCGACGCCGCCGCCGACCAGGTCGACCTGGGCGTTGCCGGCCAGCAGGTCCTTGTCGATGGTGGCCTGGTCGATGTTCATCTTGAGCACGATCTTGTCCGGCAGCTGCTTCCGGATCGGGTCGGTGCTCTTGTCCCAGTTGGTGTTCGGGACCAGGACGGCCTGCTTGCCGTCCTCGTAGGACTCGAACTTGTAGGTGCCCGAGGACGCGATGTGCTTCACGTAGTCGGCACCGGTGTCCTTGGCCTGCGGGACGGGCACCGTCTGCGGGGCGCTGACCAGGTAGTCGAAGTCCGCGAACGGGTGCTGCAGGTGGAAGACGATCGTGGTGTCGTCCGGCGTCTCGATCGACTTGAGGTCGCCGGTCTTGTCCTTGTACGGGCCCTGGTACGGCGTCGGGTTGTCGACCAGCAGGTCGTGGAAGTACGTCGGGCCGTTGGAGTTCACCTCGGGCGCGAAGTTCGAGCGCTCCACGGCGTACTTGACGTCCTTGGAGGTGATCGGGGTGCCGTCGTCGTACTTGAGGCCGGCGCGCAGCTTGTACGTCCAGGTCAGGCCGTCCGTGCTGGGCTGGCCCAGCGACTCGGCGAGGTCCGGGACCAGCTTGTTGCCGTCCGCGCCGGCGGCCGGGTTGAAGGTGGTCAGCGGACGCCCGTACAGGCGCGAGAAGTTGTAGATGTAGGCGTAGTAGGTGTTGCCCGGGTCGAGGGAGTCCGGGGTGCCCTTCATCTCGTAGGTGACCGTCCCGCCCTTCTTGTCCGAGGCGTTGACGATCTGCTTGGTGGCCGCGTCGGCGCCGCCACCGTTGGAATCGGCCGAGTTCGAGCTTCCGCCGTTGTTCTTGGTGCTGGACGAGCAGCCGGTGACGACCAGGACCGCGGCTGCGGCCACGGCGGTCAACGCGACGGTACGGGACCTACGCATGGGTGAGATCAACCCCTTGAGGATGTGGAGGAGGAAGGGCCTGGCGCCTGCGCATTGACGCAGGGTCAGTTGCTCTTGGGATCGAGGGCGTCACGCAGCCCGTCGCCGAGCAGGTTGAACGCGAGCACGGTGATGAAGATCGCCACACCGGGGACCACCATGTACTGGGGGTCGACCTGGTAGTAGTTCTTCGCGTCCGCCAGCATGCCGCCCCAGGAGGACTGCGGGGGCTGGATGCCGACGCCGAGGAAGCTCAGCCCGGCCTCGAAGAGGATGTTGGTCGGGATCAGCAGGGTCGAGTAGACCAGGATCGGGCCGACCAGGTTGGGCAGCAGCTCCTTGAACAGGATGAACGGGCCGCGCGCACCGAGGCTGCGGGCCGCGAAGACGAACTCCCGCTCGCGCAGCGAGAGGGTCTGTCCGCGCACGATCCGGCCCATGTAGGGCCAGTTGAAGAAGCCGATCACGAAGATCAGCACCAGGATGTGCAGCGGCAGGCCGTGCAGGCCGAACGCGCCGCCCTGGAGCGAGGCGGAGATCGCGATGGCGAACAGCAGCAGCGGGAACGCCAGGAAGACGTCCATCAGCCGGCTGATCAGGGTGTCCACCCAGCCGCCGTAGTAGCCGGCCATCACGCCGAGCACGGTGCCGATGGTGTTGGAGAGCACGGTCGCGCCGAAGGCGACCAGCAGGGAGACCCAGGAGCCGTCGACCACGCGGGCGAGCAGGTCGCGGCCCTGCAGCGGGTCGATGCCGAGCAGGTGGTCCCCGCTCATCCCGCCCCAGTCCCCGAGCGGGAGTCCGCCGAGGTTGGCGTCCAGCAGGTCCGGGTTCGGCTGGTCGGGGTCGAGCCCGAACAGGGCCTCGATCGGGCCGGACAGGACGGCCAGGAGGATCAGCAGGATCACCACGACGCCGCCGGCGACGGCGGCCTTGTCCCGCTTGAAGCGGGTCCAGGCGATCCGACCGAGGGAGCGGCCCTCGATCGTGGTGGCCGGGCTCGGGGAGGCGGGCGCCTCGGGTTCGTTCCCGGCGGTAGTGATGGGTGCGGTCATGGTCAGTTGGTCCCCTCGCCGACGGTGGCCGGCCCACGGGTGCCGGGCGCCGGCTTCGGCGGTACGGCTGCGGACGTGCGGAGGTGCTAGGAGCAGGTGGTCGCGGCAGTGCGTCGTGCACGGGCACTGCCTCCACGCGGGATGGGCTTCGCGTGGATCGAGCGGTCGGCGTGCGCGTTCACCTTCGTGGGGTTTCCAGTACGCGCGATGCGTTGCGCAGAACTCTCTGTCATCCGAACTGGCTTGCGCCAGCCCTGACAACCGACAGATGCCCAACTGTGATCTGCCTGCATGCACGCCTCCGATCTTCGGCATATACCTCTTCACACGGGTGTAACTGCCATGTCAAGATGCCTCTGCGGAGAGTGCGGAAATTCGTCCGGAAAGCACCGAAGCCGACCTGTTGGTGAATCAAGTCGGCTTCGGGTGAGCGATTTTGGCTATTGGGTCTACCGGTCAGCGCCCGGGGTAGCCGGGCCACTGCGGCTGGGGCTGCTGCCCCCAGCCCGGCGCGGGCGGCTGGGTGCCGTACGCGTAGCCCGGCATCGACTGCCCGGGCACCGGCTGCCCCGGCACCGGCCGGCCCGGCATCGGCTGCCCTGGCATCGACTGGCCCGGGTACGGCGGCGGCACCGGCGGGTACGGGCCGGTCGGCGGGCGCCCGGCCTCCCGGTCGAAGAACGGCCGCGCGTTGGCGCGCATCCACAGCGCCACCGGGTCGAACTCGTCCGCCATCGCCACCGTGGACACCGCGAGCCCCTCCGGGGCCACCGCGATCGCGCGCTGCATCAGCGCCCGCACCGCCTCCACGGCCGGCGGCGAACTCTCGTACAGGTCCAGACCGATCGCCAGGTACGGCTCCCCCACCGCCGGCTGCACCCAGGCCCGGCGCAGCGCCCGCACCGCGCGCACCTCACCGGCCTGCCGCTCCAGCAGGGCGAAGAACTGCTGCGCGTCGACCTGCGGCTCGCTCAGCTTCAACGGACCGGCCGGCAGCCGGTCCAGGCCCGCGGCGACCCGCCGCAGGTCCGCCCAGGGCACGCCCACCCCGCCGCCCGGCGCGTGCGGGTTCAGCCACAGGCCCCAGCGGGTGCGGTACAGCGAGGCGGCGATCTCCCGCCCCGAGATGACCTCGTGGGCCCGCGCCCAGCCGGAGGCCGTCAGCTGCTCGGGCGAGGTCACGGCCGGCGCGTAGCCGTGGCCGCTGATCTCCATGTTCCCGTACTGCGCGTCCGGGCTGCCCGGCGTACCGTGCCAGAGCAGCATCCAGACCTGGCCGTCGGCCAGCGCGTGCAGCAGCCGCTCGTACGCGTCGAAGCGCTCCGGCGCGACCTCGCGCAGAGCCTGCTCCAACCCGCCCGGGTCCGCGCCCGGGCGCCCGGCCGGTGCCTGGCCCCAGGGCCCCGGCGCCCCGCCCGCTCCCGTTCCCGCACTCATGCGCCCACCTCGCCGCGCCTCTTTCCTGAACCCGCCGGCCCGTCAGCCGCCTGCACGCACCCTATGGCGCGGCACCGGCCGCCGCCACGGCGACGTGCCTGTGAAGGATCCCCGCTCACACCCGCGAGTAGAAGGGCATGACCCGGGTCAACAGCCACTCGACCACCGGGTCGTCGGCGAGGTCGAGCAGCACGAGGTGGACGCCGCCCGGCAGCGGTGCGGTTCCCAGCGCCCGGCCGAGCGCCTCGTTCACCGCCCCCGGGTCGGCCGGGGCGGCCGGATCCAGCTGCACGCCCACGAACATCACGGTCGGCTCGCCCTCGATGCTGGCCAGCGCCCGGCGCGCGGTCAACACCCCCGGCAAGGCCGACAGTTCCGCCCGGCAGGCGGCCAGGAAGTGCTCCGGGTCCTCGCCCGGCACCGGCTCGCGCAGGGCCACCCGGCCGCCGGTCGGCCCCTCCGGCGCGTTCTCGGTGTGCTCCCACCGAGCGGCCTCTCGGGGCCCGCGGCGCAGCTCCGCCACGCCCTGCGGCGGCACCGGGATGCCCACCGCCGCCTCCGGGTTGACCGCGATGCCCACGCCCAGCGGCAGCCCGCGGGCGAACTCCCAGGCCGGCGCGACCGCGAAGGCCATCCCCGGCGCCTGCTGCAGGAACACCTCCTGCGAGGAGAACACCGGCACGTACGGGGCCCCGGCCAGCTCGACGGTCGGCAGGTCCAGCGACTGCCCGGCCGGGTCGCCCCCGGCCGGCAGCGGGATCCACACCTGGCTGCGGGCCAGCACCTCGATCACCCGCGGAGTCGCTCCCGGGTCGCCCAGCGCGGCCGTCAGCACCTGCTCCAGCTCGTTCGCCGGCCACGTGCCGCCCGCCGGCGCCGCCTGCGGCCCGCCCCACCCCTGCTGCTGCTCCACCGGGTACTCCATGCGCCGCCGATCCGGCCCACGGCCGGGTCGGCCGCCCACTGCTGCGCCGACGCGATGATTTTAGGGCCCGGGTCCGCCCAGCCGTGGTGTGACCGGGTCCCCTCTCCCCTCCTCCGCGAGGACGTGCCATGATGTGCGCGTCCGACGGCATGCGCCGCGGGCCCCCACAACTCCACACCGGCCGCTCGAACCCGCGCGGGAGAGCCCGGAGTGCCCCTCAGGGAGCACAGCCGGCGCCGAAGGAGCAAGTCCTCCCCGGAATCTCTCAGGCCCCCCTACCGCGCGGGTTAGGCACATCTGGAAAGCGGCGCACGACCGTGTCGCGCGCCCACCCACGGTGCAAGCCGCCGTCCTGTCCCCGATGCTGGAACCAGCCGACGCTGGTGCCGGCTGCGGGCAGGTGGGCGGTGAAGCTCTCAGGTTCGACGACAGATGGGGAGACCCACGCCGCCGCATGCCCGCGCGCGGGGTCGGTCCCCCAGCGGTCCGGTCCGGCGCGTGCACCCCTGAGTGCCCCGACCGAGGAGTTCCTGGCCATGTCGTCCCTCCGCCTGACCGCGCTCGACGCGCTGCACCGCGCCCTCGGCGCGACCATGACCGACTTCGCCGGCTGGGACATGCCGCTGCGCTACGGCAGCGAGCGCGAGGAGCACCTCGCGGTCCGCACCAAGGCCGGTCTGTTCGACCTCTCGCACATGGGCGAGATCACCGTCACCGGCCCGCAGGCCGGCGAGATGCTGGACCACGCGCTGGTCGGCTTCGTCTCCGCGCTCGGCGAGCTGCGCGCCCGCTACACCATGATCTGCGCCGAGGACGGCGGCATCCTGGACGACCTGATCGTCTACCGGCTGCGCGAGGACGCCTTCCTAGTCGTCGCCAACGCCTCCAACGCCCAGCTGGTGCTGGACGAGCTGATCGCCCGGGCCAAGGGCTTCGACGCCGTCGTCACCGACGACCGCGACACCTACGCGCTGATCGCCGTCCAGGGCCCGGAGGCCACCGCGATCCTGGCCGACACCACCGACGCCGACCTGCCCGGTCTCAAGTACTACGCGATCCTCCCGGCCACCGTGGCCGGGAAGGACGTGCTGCTGGCCCGCACCGGCTACACCGGCGAGGACGGCTTCGAGATCTTCTGCGCCCCGGCCGACGCCGAGCCGGTCTGGCAGGCGCTGACCGCCGCCGGCGAGGGCCGCGGCCTGGTCCCGTGCGGCCTGTCCTGCCGCGACACGCTGCGCCTGGAGGCGGGCATGCCGCTGTACGGGCACGAGCTGTCCACCGACCTGACCCCGTTCGACGCCGGTCTGGGCCGGGTGGTGCGCTTCGACAAGACCACCAACGAGGGCGCGTTCATCGGCCGCAGGGCGCTGGAGCAGGCCGCCGCCGCGGCCGAGACCAACCCGCCGAAGGTACTGGTCGGCCTGGTGTCCGAGGGCAAGCGGGTGCCGCGTGCCGAGTACACGGTGGTCTCCACCGAGGGCGCCCCGATCGGCCGGATCACCTCGGGCGCGCCGTCCCCCACGCTGGGCAAGCCGATCGCGATGGCCTACGTGGACGCGGCCCACTCCGCCCCGGGCAGCACCGTCGCGGTGGACGTCCGCGGCAAGCACGAGCCGGTCCAGGTCGTGGCGCTGCCGTTCTACAAGCGCGCCCGCTGAGGCCGTCGGCGCCCCTCGTTTTCCCATCCGCGCACGTCGGAGCCGTCCGTGCGGCGGCCCGCTGCGTCGTACCCGCTTCCCATCCTGGAGAATGACGCCATGAGCAACCCCCAGCACCTGCAGTACACCAAGGAGCACGAGTGGCTGACCGCCGCCGAGGACGGTGTCTCGACGGTCGGCATCACCAAGCACGCCGCCGACGCGCTCGGTGACATCGTCTACGTGCAGCTGCCCGCGGTCGGCGACACGGTGACCGCCGGCGAGACCTGCGGCGAGCTGGAGTCGACCAAGTCGGTCAGCGACCTGTACTCCCCGGTGACCGGCGAGGTCACCGAGGTCAACGAGGACGTCCTGGACGACAACAGCCTGGTCAACAGCGCCCCGTTCGAGGGCGGCTGGCTGTTCAAGGTCCGCGTGGAGGCCACCGACACGCTGCTCAGCGCCGCCGAGTACGACGCGCTCACCCACGCCGAGGGCTGAGCCGCCCCGGGACGGACCGCAGCACGGCGGTCCGTCCCACTCCCACCGTCCCTCCGCTCTCCTCCCCGGGAAGACCACACCATGACGGTTCTCAACCAGTCCCTGCACGCCCTCGACCCGGAGATCGCCGCCGCGGTCGACGCCGAGCTGCACCGCCAGCAGACCACGCTGGAGATGATCGCCTCCGAGAACTTCGCCCCGGTGGCGGTCATGGAGGCCCAGGGTTCGGTGCTCACCAACAAGTACGCCGAGGGTTACCCCGGCCGCCGGTACTACGGCGGTTGCGAGCACGTCGACGTGGTCGAGCAGATCGCGATCGACCGGGTGAAGGCCCTGTTCGGCGCCGAGCACGCCAACGTCCAGCCGCACTCGGGCGCGCAGGCCAACGCCGCCGCGATGTTCGCGCTGATCCAGCCGGGCGACACCATCCTGGGCCTGAACCTGGCCCACGGCGGTCACCTGACCCACGGCATGAAGATCAACTTCTCCGGCAAGCTCTACAACGTGGTCGCGTACCACGTCGACGAGAAGACCGGCCAGGTCGACATGGCCGAGGTCGAGCGCCTCGCCAAGGAGCACCAGCCGAAGCTGATCATCGCCGGCTGGTCCGCCTACCCGCGCCAGCTGGACTTCGCCGCGTTCCGCCGGGTCGCCGACGAGGTCGGCGCCCTGCTCATGGTGGACATGGCGCACTTCGCCGGCCTGGTGGCCGCGGGCCTGCACCCGAACCCGGTGCCGTACGCGGACGTGGTCACCACCACCACCCACAAGACCCTGGGCGGCCCGCGCGGCGGCGTCATCCTGTCCAAGGCCGAGTGGGCCAAGAAGATCAACTCCGCGGTCTTCCCGGGCCAGCAGGGCGGTCCGCTGGAGCACGTGATCGCGGGCAAGGCCGTCGCCTTCAAGGTCGCCGCCTCGGAGGACTTCAAGGAGCGCCAGCAGCGCACCCTGGAGGGCGCCAAGATCCTCGCCGAGCGCCTGCTCCAGGCCGACGTCGCCGAGGCCGGCGCCACCGTGCTGTCCGGCGGCACCGACGTCCACCTGGTCCTGGTCGACCTGCGCAACAGCCAGCTCGACGGCCAGCAGGCCGAGGACCGGCTGCACGAGGTCGGCATCACGGTCAACCGCAACGCCGTCCCGAACGACCCGCGCCCGCCGATGGTCACCTCGGGCCTGCGGATCGGCACCCCGGCCCTGGCCACCCGCGGCTTCGTCGCCGAGGACTTCCGCGAGGTCGCCGACATCATCGCCGAGGCGCTCAAGCCCGCCTTCGACGAGACCGTCGCCGCCGCGCTCAAGGCCCGGGTCACCGCCCTGGCCGAGAAGTACCCGCTCTACCCGAACCTGGCCGACCAGGGCTGATCCGGAGCGGCCCGGTCCGCCGGGCCGTCCGGCTCCGGGTGACCGGCCTCACTCCGCCGGCGTACCGGGGACCCCGGGGCACCGCGCACACTGGACAGTGCGCGCGGTGCCCCGTCCCTTGTCAGCCCGCCCCGCCCGCCGCCCTGCCCGCAAGTCCTTCCACGAGACCAGACAAGGACGTCCTCCGTGGCCATCAGTGTCTTCGACCTCTTCTCCATCGGCATCGGCCCGTCGAGCTCCCACACCGTCGGCCCGATGCGCGCCGCCCGGATGTTCGCCCGCCGCCTGCGTTCCGAAGGCCTGCTGGAGCAGGTGACCGGCCTGCGCGCCGAGCTCTACGGCTCCCTGGGCGCCACCGGCCACGGCCACGGCACCCCGAAGGCCGTCCTGCTGGGCCTGGAGGGCAACTCGCCCCGCACCGTCGACGTCGACCAGGCAGACAAGGACGTCGAGCGGATCACCGCCGAGAAGCGGATCTCCCTGCTCGGCGAGCACACCGTCGACTTCGACCCGGACGACCAGCTGATCCTGCACCGGCGCCGCTCGCTGCCGTACCACGCCAACGGCATGACCCTGTGGGCGTACGCGGCGGACGGCTCGACGCTGCTGGAGAAGACCTACTACTCGGTCGGCGGCGGCTTCGTCGTGGACGAGGACGCGATCGGCGCGGACCGGGTCAAGCCCGACGACACCGTGCTCAAGTACCCCTTCCGCACCGGCGACGAACTGCTGCGGCTCAGCCGGGAGACCGGGCTGTCGATCTCCGGCCTGATGCTGGAGAACGAGAAGGCCTGGCGCAGCGAGGAGGAGATCCGCACCGGGCTGCTGGAGATCTGGCGGGTCATGCAGGAGTGCGTGCGGGCCGGCATGTCCCGTGAGGGCATCCTGCCGGGCGGCCTCAAGGTGCGCCGCCGGGCGGCGGCCGCGGCCCGGGCGCTGCGCGCCGAGGGCATCGGCCCGGCCAACGCGATGGAGTGGGTGACCCTCTACGCGATGGCGGTCAACGAGGAGAACGCCTCCGGCCGCCGGGTGGTCACCGCGCCGACCAACGGCGCGGCCGGGATCATCCCCGCCACCCTGCACTACTACCTGAACTTCATCCCGGGCGCCGACGACGACGGCATCGTGCGCTTCCTGCTCGCAGCCGGCGCCATCGGCATGCTCTTCAAGGAGAACGCCTCCATCTCCGGCGCCGAGGTCGGCTGCCAGGGCGAGGTCGGCTCCGCCTGCTCGATGGCCGCGGGCGGCCTCGCCGAGGTCCTCGGCGGCACCCCCGAGCAGGTCGAGAACGCCGCCGAGATCGGCATCGAGCACAACCTCGGCCTCACCTGCGACCCGGTCGGCGGCCTGGTCCAGATCCCCTGCATCGAGCGCAACGGCATGGCCTCGGTCAAGGCCGTCACCGCGGCCCGGATGGCGCTGCGCGGCGACGGGCGCCACCACGTCTCGCTGGACAAGGCGATCAAGACGATGAAGGAGACCGGGGCGGACATGAAGATCAAGTACAAGGAGACCTCGCGCGGCGGCCTCGCCGTGAACGTCATCGAGTGCTGATCGGCGAGTGGTGACCGCCGGGCGCTGATCGCCGAGGGGTGATCAGCGCCCGGTGACGAGCGGCCCCCGGGCGGAACGCCGTACCCTCCGAAGGCCCTCGTGTCTCCGGATGATCCTCGGACGCTCCCCTTGGCCGCCCTCTGGCCGCGGCGAGGCCCGCAGCGCCATAATCGCGGCGGGTCGGTCCACGCCTGAGGGCCGGTCCACGCCGGAGGGGAGACGGATGTCGTTCCAGCCGCCGGAACCCCACCGCCCGCCGTCACAGCCAGCGCCTCTTGGCGCCGCCCCCGCTCCCGTCGCCCCTGCGGCAGCGATGGGTGTGGGTGCTGACCGCGGCCCGTCACCGGGATGCTCGCGGACAGCGGCTGGTACCTGGTGGACCGTCCCGCCGACGGTGACCGGCCGACCGCCGACCCCGCGCCGACCGGCCCCGTTCGGCTGCACCTGACGCCGGTGCCGGACCCGGCCGGGTCCACCGTCCTCGTCCCCGACGGCTGGCAGCGGCGCGTCGATGGCGCGTCGGTGTTCTACGACTCCCCCGACCACCGCAGCCTGATCCAGGTGTTCGGGATGGACGGCCCCCCGTACCAACAGGTCGTCGGAACCGACGACCTGTTGGCCCGCGCCCCGGACCGCTTCCCCGGCTACCACCGGATCCGGCTGGAACGGACCGGCGCACCACCCTGACCCCGCACCGGATCGCCGAGGCCGCCGTCGCCATCGCCGACGCCGAGGGCCTGGACGCCGTCACCATGCGCCGCCTGGCCACCGCCCTCGGCGCCGCGCCGATGACCGCCTATCGGTACGTCTCCGGCAAGGACGAACTCATCGAGCTGATGGTCGACTTCGTCTACGGGCGGTTCTGGACATCCCCACCGACGGCTGGCGCGAAGCCCTGCGCTCACTCGCCGTCCACCTGCGCGCGATGAGCCTGGCCCACCCCTGGATCACCCGGGCAGCCACCCCGTTCTCCCTCAGCCCCAACCAACTCGCCGTCCCCGAAGGAGCCTTCGCCGGCCTCGATTGCGTCCCCGACGGCATCGCCACCCACTTGGGCATCTGACCCACATAGCAAAGCCAGTCAGCAGCCTCCCTCAGCCGTGCTCGTCAGCTGGAGGCCTGTTCAGTCATGGACCCGCCCCAGCGAGGTGGCTGTCAGGATCGCGCGCTCCCGCATCGAGAGATGACCGCAGGTCTAGAGTGCTCCGAGGTGCTCGTTCTCTCCTGCGTCTGCGGGCAGAATGAGCGCGTGCCATCCCGCGTATGTCACCGCCAAGGAGCCGCATGGAAGATGAGTTGGCCCTGTTCGTTCAGACCGCGGGAACCACCTTGGTCACCCTGATGGCCACCGATGCCTTCCAGCGCACCAAAGATGGCGTGCTCGGGATATGGCGCCGCGTTCGCCCCCTCGAGAGCGAATCGGTCGGCGAGCAGATGGATGCGACGCGAGCCGCCCTGCTGCACGCACAGACAGATGGCAACGAAGACCGCACACAGGAACTCTCGGGCTGGTGGCAGGAGCGCCTATCCTTGCTGTTCGATACTGACCCGAGCACTGCCCAGACGCTCCGCGAGACCCTGACTCACGCGGCTTCCCACTCGATCAGTCAGGATGCCCCACGGATCGGACGCATCCAACTGCAAGCCCGGGCCCGGGGCCATGCTCGGATTTTCCAGGCGGGTCGGGATCAGCACATCGTCGACGGCTGAACCACAGGCCGACGCCACGGAAAACTATTCAGCACTAGACCGTTCATATATCAGGCCTGGACAGATCTATCCATGGCGGATCGGAGCAAATTTGCTGCCCCGCGACAGTGACATCATCCACCACGTCAGGCAGCGAGCGAGTGTCACAGATTCCGGCCGCGTCTACCAGGCAGCGGGGGATCAGGTAGTAGTTGAGGGCGGCATCGCCAACATCTACCCAAGCGCCGAACCACCTCACGACTTCTCTCCGGTCTCCGTCTCACCACCGAACCTACGCCCGCGCCTCCTTCACGGCCGCAGCGCCGAATTGCAGGAGGCAGGTGCTGAAAGTATCCAGCACCTGCTGGGAGAAATTACTATCCTGCATGGAATGGGCGGCATCGGAAAAACCGCGATGGCCCTGACCATTGCCGCGGCAGTCCGCCGAGCTGGAGTGCGTGTCTTCTGGGTCCAGGCAGCTGGGGCCGACAGCATCCGCTCAGCCATGCATCAGATCGCTGTACGCCTGGGCTGTCTCGAATCGCAGGCCCACGAGGCGAGAACGGGGCATCTGAACGTTGTGGATCTCGCTTGGGAAGCTCTCCACACAAGCGAGAAACGGTGGCTTCTGGTCTTCGACAGCGCCGATGATCCGAGCAAAATCGAGCAGGAGCTCGGAGCGGGCTGGTTGGAGGCATCGGATTCCGGAGCCGTCCTAATCACTACTCGTCACGGGAGCCCCGACCTGTGGCCACCCGCCGCCAAGGCAGTGAAGATCAATCCATTGACCCCCGCGGCTGGCACGGAGATGCTGCTCGATCTGAGCGGGGTCCGGAACCCTCAGCCAGCCGATTATGACGATGCCCGCACTCTCTCCGAGCGTCTCGGCCGCATTCCACTCGCTTTGTACCTTGCCGGACGTGCAATTTCTCATCCGGCCTCTCCCCTGCAAAGCTTCAAATCATTCCATGAAGCTTTGAACCGGGATTTTGGCACTGTGGTAGACCGCGCCACTTTCACTTCGGTTCGACCATGCACGGAGGCCGATGCCCGGGAACTTGTTATGCAGACGTGGGAAGTTTCGCTAGATTCCCTCGAACAGCAAGGAATCCCGCACGTGAGGTCGATCATGCGGGTGCTATCGTGTTGGGCTGCTCGTTCCGTACCCACGACGCTTCTATCCCCGAAGATTCTCGGTCGAACCTTCAGATGCGAGGAGACCCCCTGGAGCGACCTCACTGTGGAGCGCGCACTTGGGGCGCTCCATTCTGTTGGACTGATCGAAATCAACGACGATGGGCCCGCAACCAGTCCGATCGAAGGAAACACGTTCTACAGCTGGGCGAACGGTGGCCAGAAACAGCGGTGCGTCCTTGTGCATCCGCTTGTCGCCGAAGTCAATGCAACACACTTGGACCGCTCGCCCGATCGCTCCAAAGCATGGGCAGCGGCGACGCGATGCCTCGGAGCGCTTCGAGGCCAGTGGGACACGGACAGTACGACTCGCTGGCAGTTGGTGATTCCCCATCTGGCGTCCCTGGTAGATCGGCTCCCCGCCTCCTGTATTGAACTGTTCGAGATGATTGTCCAAATTCGAGGATACTTGAGCAGATATCTGAGAATGTCGGGGCAGTACGAAACAGGGTATACCTCGGCCCTGCATCTCCGCGCCAGAGCAGATGCATTCCAGCTCGAGGAAAAGTTTCGCTTCCTCATCGAGTACGACTGTGCAGAATGGGCTTGGCACATGTCACACCTCGAGGAGGCGCACGCCCTGGCCGCAGAGGCTTGCCGACTGGCAGAAAACCTGGGGGAAACAGCCAGATTTCAGGCTCTGATGGCTCGCGAGCTAGCCATCGCAATCCATTCTGAACTAGGCTTCCTGGAATCCGGGGAGCAGATGGCGCGAGACCTGTGTCGCGAACTAGATGAAGATCCAGAATTCCTGCATCTTGGCCTACAAGCACACCACCACCTGGCGACCATTCTGAGAGAATCCGGCCGCCTTGCCGAAGCCGAAGAATATTCACGCAAAGCGATTCGGCTTGCCGAAGAATCAGGCATCCCTCCCTTCACCTTGGCGATTATCCGCCACGAGCTCGGAGTTATCCTATGGCATCGGGGAAATCTGGATCAGGCTATTCTGCTACTCGGTGAAGTCCTGCGACTTCAGCGGTCAATTTTGCCCCCATGGCATCCGTCGGTCCTGGTTACACGCTACGACATCGCATCGATCCTCGGAATCCAAGGAAAACTGATGCGCGCACTCATCGAGTTCATGGACATCTATCTCACTGAAGTCGACCTGCTCTCCAAGCATCACCGAAACACCTTGCAAACTCGACATCAGGTAGGCCAGATCCTGGTGGAGATGGGGGAGCTCGATCAAGCCGAGACTGTTCTCCGCGAGGTCGATGAGGGATACCGAGCCCAGGGCCTTGAGGGACGCTCGTCCGACGTCCTTTCAACGCAGCATGAAATCGTTCATATCAAGGCTCAGCGCGGTCAGCATGCAGAAGCTCACCACGAGTGGCTGAATATCCTCAGGGCAGAACAGGATCGCGTGGGGGTAAATCATCCTTCAACACTCAGAACCCACTATAACTGGGCAATCAGCTGGGCAACCCGAGGACTTCCGGGCGTAGCTCGAGCTGAGATGCGAAAGGTTCTCGAGGCACGCCGACGAGTACTCGGTCCAGAGCACCATGAAACCGTGCAGGCTGTCCGCATGCTCAACGACCTGGCCCGCTTGGACCCCAAAGAGTGGCGTTTCGGCGGCCCAGGAAGGAGAAATCTCCCGCGGAATCGCAAAGAGCGGCGCGGGGGCGGATTCTCCTGATCGAATTCTCTGATCCGCACAGCCGTCAGCCCCCGCTGCACGGGAGCTGGACCGGCCGACTTCCCGTGCAGCGGCGTGACTACCGCCGGCCGGGGAGCGTGAGCGCGGCCAGGCCGCCCGCGAGGACGGCGAGGCCGCACCAGGAGAGGGCCGGGAGGCGCTCGCCCAGGGCTGCGACGCCGAGGACGGCGGCGACGGCGGGTTCGGCGAGGGTGAGGGTGGTGGCGGTCTGCGCCGGGGTGTGGCGCAGGCCGTGGCCGAAGAGCCGGTAGGCGAGGAAGGTGGTGACCACCCCGAGGTGCAGCACGATGCCCGCGCCGCGCGCCGAGAGCAGCCAGCCCACCGGGCCCAGGGCGAGCACCGGCAGCACCAGCACCGCCGCCCCGCCGAACATCGCGCCCATCACCCCGCCGGCCGGGCGCCCGGCCGCGATCAGCCGCCCGGCGATCAGCGAGTACACCGCGTACGAGAGCCCGGCGAGCGCCGCCAGCAGCACCCCCGGGAGGTCCACCGCCGCGCCGCCGCCGAGGAGTTCGGGCCCGAGCACCAGCACCGCGCAGCCGAGCACGGCCAGCGCCGTGGCCCCGGCCCACCGGGCGCCGGGGCGGCCCTGCCGGGCGAGCCAGCCGAGCAGCCCGGTGAACACCGGCGCGCTGCCGAGGGCGATCACGGTGGAGACCGCGACCCCGGTCCGGGTCACCGCCGGATAGAAGGTGACCGGGTACCCCACCACGGCCACCGCCCCGACCAGCAGCAGCCACCGCTCGCCCGCCCCGCACACCCGGGGCAGCGACCAGGCGGCGCGGTCGGTGAGGAACAGCAGCATTCCGCCGAGCATCAGGGCCGCCGCCCCGATCCCGGCCGCCGGAGCGCCCGCGGGCGCGAACGAGGCGGCCGTCCCGGTGGTGCCCCACAGCAGCGCGGAGGCCAGGATCGGCACCGGCCCGTCGATCGGGCGGGTACGGCGGGGGGCGGGGGTCAGTCGAGCGCGCGCGGACGTGGGCGCAGGCGCTGAGAAACGATTCGGCACAGTCGTGAACTTCCGTCGTCGAGGACCGTCGAGGGGACTGGTTCCGAGAACGGGCGCACGCCGCAGGGCCCCTGGAGGGGGCTGCGGGGATCAAGCCACCGGAGCGGGCGCCCGATCAGGCGCGGAGCGGTGGCAGTGCGACGTGCCAGTAAGGGTTCACGCCCCCGAGGTTACCGGGGCCGGAGCCGGAGCCGGGGGGGGGGGGGGGGGGGGGGGGGGCCCCCCCACGGGGGGGGGGGGGGGGGGGGGGGGGGGAAGGGGATCCACTCTTTTTC
>NZ_JBVHYH010000025.1:0-52587 GCF_055569135.1 Kitasatospora sp. NPDC029367 | reverse complement strand
CAACCCCCGCGGGGGGGCGGGGGAGGAATGGGGCCCCGGGGGGGAGGCCGGCCGGCCCCCCCCCCCCCGCGCTGCGGAGGAGCGGTCAGAGGAGCTGGAAGGTCCACTCCTGCTTCCAGCCGCCCTCACAGGTCCACACCCCGAGCTGCTTGAAGTCGGAGTCGTGGGTGAGGCAGTCGTCGTCGCCGATCTGGATCCGGTACTTGCCGTCGCCGAGGCTCTTGAACTGCCACTTCTGGTTTGAGGTGTCGCCCCAGGCCTGCTGCTCGGCGACGTAGGTCGCCGGGTTCTCGGTGAGGTTGAACCCGAGGTCGTTGACGATCCGGTAGCGGTCCCCGCCCAGCGGCTTGATCGTCCAGCGGGACCCCTTGGCCCCCAGGATCCCGCCGACGATCGGCGAACCCCAGCTCGCGGTCTCGTTGGGCGCGGTCGCGCCCAGCCCGTTGGCGAGCTTGAGGAACAGCGGCCGCTCGGTCGGGACGCCGGCACCGCCCCCGCCACCACCGCCGCCGGTCGTCGGGGGCTTGGTCGGCGTGGTCGGGTCGGTCGGCGTGATCACGCCGCCGGAGTAGCCCTCCAGCACCCACTCCTGCTGCCAGCCCGACTTGCACGTCCACACCCCGAGCTGCTTGAAGTCGGCGTCGTGGGCGAGGCAGTCGTCCCCGGAGATCCGGATCCGGTACTTGCCGTTGCCGACCGGGACGAGCTGCCACTTCTGCTGGGAGGAGTCGCTCCACGGCTGGAGCTCGGCCAGGTAGCCGCCGCTCTCGGTGAGTTCCAGCCCGTAGGAGCTGGTGATCCGGTAGCGGCCGCCACCCACCGGGGTGAGCTTCCACTTGGATTCGCTGCCACCCCGGATCCCGGCGACGACCGACGCGCCGGCGGAACCGCTGACCGGCACGGCGCCCAGCCCGTTGTCGAGCTTGAGGGTCACGTCGGCGCCGTTCGCGGGTGTGGTCGGGGTGGTGGTCGGCGGGGTGCCGCCCCAGGCCCAGTTCTGGTTGGGCGCGTCCCGCTTGTCCTCGGCGCCGCAGCCCCAGGCCACCACCGGGCTGCCGTTGCCGGTCCGGCCGCTGTAGTCGTCGATGCAGACGTCCTTGGAGCGGTCCTCCTGGTCCACCAGGTGCCGGAACCCGCCGCTGGCCGACATGTTCCAGCGCTGCCCGGGGTTGTCCAGGCAGTCCCAGACCTGGAGCTTGTTGCCGTTCGCGGTGTTCTTGCCCGGCAGGTCGAGGCACTTGCCGTTGGCCGCCTGGAGCCGGTAGCCGTTGTAGGTCCACTTCTGCGCGTCGCCGCCGTTGCACTCCCACAGCTGCACGGGGGTGCCGTTCGCGGTGCCGTTGCCGCTGACGTCCAGGCAGGCGTGGTAGCCGGGGCGACTGGAGTCGGGGGTCAGGCTGCCGGTCCTGGTGCCGTAGCCGGACCGCCCGGGGAAGTGGATGCTGCGCACGTCGCCGTCGCACTTGTAGGGCCGCGCGGTGCCCGACCGGCAGGTCCACGACTCCTTCTTGACGCTGTCGCCGTCGTTGCCGACGAACGCCCAGTTCATGAAGCCGCCGTCGGTCCGGTTCCGGAACGTCGAGTCCCCCTGGAAGACCCAGATGCGGAACACATCGTAGCCGGAGGGATCCTTCTTGTCCTTGTCCAGGAAATGATTGAGCTTGTACGTGGTGTCGAGCAGCACCCCGCGCATGTCGGCCTTGTACTCGCCCTTGAACCATTCGGTGTCGTACAGGTCGGTGCCCACCGTCTTGTACACCAGGACGTTGAACCCCGGGAACTTCTGGCTCAACTTGCTCGCGGTGCTCTGGGTGAACTCCGCGTTGTCCAGCTTGTTGTTGTTGGCCGCGGCACGCATGCCCCTGATCATGTCGAAGGCCGAATTGATCAGCGCAGTCATGCAGTTGCCGCCGCCCACGGCGGCCGGGGTTCCGCAGGTGGTGTCCACGGGGGGCGCCGCCGACGCCGTCGGGGCCTGTACGGACAGGCCCCCGAAAACGGCGACCGCGGCGAGCCCGCAAGCCAGGGCGCGTTTCAGGCGGGACAGGGATTCCACGTCAAATCCATCCTTCTTCTCGGTAAAGCTGGATGGTAGGGCCGGAAATCCCGCCGCAGTGCGGCCGTTGACGACATCCATACGTCCCGGGCGAAAAGGACCGGCACATTTTTACGCGCCGCCCGGAAATGCCGGACGGTTATCACGAATCGATATCTTCCGAGCCGGGCCCGCCGTCCCCCCTCGCGGCCGCCCCCTCGCGGCCGTCCCGCCCGCGACCCGCACCCCCGGCCGCCCTGGCCGTCACAGCCCCGCGCCACGCACCCGCACGCGTCCACCGAGCAGTGATCAGGAGCGGCGACCACCGACAGGATCGTGAATATTCACAGGCCGAAGCGTGAACCTATGCAAAATCCAAAGGTGAAGTAGGTTACAAACCTTGCAATCCAAGACGCCCGGTTTGCCCACATGCTGAGACTCGTGCGATAGTCGAGACATCGAGAACTTCGGCGGGCCCGACCTGGCACTGCCGACGCCCATCGCGCGACACGCACCCCCTTGGCCGCGCGATGACTTGCAGGGGCCCCCACCGCCGACCACGGCGAACCTGGGGGCCCTGCGCGTATCCGCGGCCGGAACGGACCGGCGGCCTCAGCCCCGCTCGCGGACCCTCAGCTCGAACCACACGCCCTTGCCCCGCGGCAGCAGGTCGGCCCCCCAGCGGTCGGCGAGGTCGTCGACGATCTTCAACCCGCGGCCGCGCTCGTTCACCGGCCGGGGCTCGGCGAGGATCATGCAGGGCAGCGCGCGGGAGGAGTCCCGGACCTCGATCCGCAGCCACCCGGGCTTGCGGCTGACGTACAGTCCGATGGTGCGCCCGGCGGCGTGCCGGACGGCGTTGGAGACCAGCTCGCTGGTCAGCAGTTCGCCCGCCTCCAGGTGCTGGTGGAGCTCCCAGGACTCCAGGACGTTCAGGACCAGCCGACGGGCCACCGGGCCCGACTCCGGCCGGGACGGCAGCCGCGCCTCGTTGGGCGCGGACTGGTCGCACAGTCTGCCGGTGTACATCTCCTGCAGCTCCTCGGAGCTGAGCCGCTCCAGCGCCGAGAGCGCACCCTGGACGTCGATCCACGACGCCTGTGCGACCACGCCGGCCGCGGGAACCGATGACTGATCTGTTTCGCCCCAACCCGCCATGCGGTCCATCATTGCGGAACGCAAGCGGCCGCGTACGGACAATGAGCAAACGATCTCCCCCGAGTCGGCATATGCCTCCAGCAACCCGACCCCGGAAAAGCGTCGACCCGGGCCGACCGAAGTCAAGCCCGGGTTGACGACGAACCCCGCCTACCAGGCGGTTACCACTTGCTCCACGGCAGGTTCCAGCCGCTCAGCCCGTTCGCCGGGTCGAGCGGCTCCTTCTTGATGGAGTTCTTCACGGTGACGACGTCCCCGACCAGCGTGCCCGCGTAGAACTTGCCCATCGAGGTGCCCTCCCCGCCGCCCTTGACGTCGCGCAGGCCCACGCAGCCGTGGCTGACGTTGTCCTCGCCGAAGGCGGAGCCGCTCCAGTAGTTGCCGTGCACGTACGTCCCGCTGGTGGTCAGCCGGATCGAGTGCGGCACCTGGAGGTCGTACGGGGCGCCGGTCATGCCGGGCAGGGTGCTGGACTGCATCCGCACCGTGTCCTCCTTGGCCATGACCACCATCGTGCCGTTCCAGGTGGGGTGTTGGTCCGAACCGGAGGTGATGTCGATGTCGCTGGACTGCCCGTCCCGGACCACCGTCATCCGGTGCGCGGCGGCGTCAACCGTCGAGATCTGGGATCGCCCGATCGTGAAGGGCTCGTCCCGGTCCGCGCCGTACACCCCGGGGGCGATCTCCACGCTCTTGAGGCGGTAGTGCACCGTCACCTTGGTGCCCGGCTTCCAGTACTCCTCCGGGCGGAAGTCCAGCCGGCGGTCGTCGAACCAGTGGCCCTTGACCACGGTGCCGTTGTCGGTCTCGAAGGAGATGCCCTTCAGCACGGCGTCCTTGTTGGTGACGTCCTTGCTGAAGTCCACCGAGACGATCATGCCGACGCCGTACGTCGCGTTGTCGTCCACGTTGTCCACGGCCTTGGCGAGCGCCGCCGGGGTCAGCGTGGTGAAGCTGCTGTCCGCCTCGGCGACCGCGCCGTTGGCGTCCGCCGCCATCGCGCTGACCTGGTAGGCGGTGCCCACCGCGAGGCCGGTGGACGGGGTCCAGCTGGCGCCGTCGGCGGCGATCGTGCCGGGGACCTCCTTGCCCGCCTTGTCGCTCACCTTGACGGTGGTCAGCTTGCCGCCCGTCGCGCCGATCTTGAGCGCGCCCGGCGCCACGTCCACCGCGCCGTTCTTCGGCTCTATGCTCACCGCGGCCGTGGACACCTTCGGCACCGAGCTGCTGGGCGCCGCGGCGGACGCCGAGGCCCCGGCACCGGCCCCCAGGTCGGCCTTGGCGGCGCCGCTCCCGCTGCCGCCCCCGTTGCCGCCGCCACAGGCCGCGGTCAACGCCATCGCCCCGCCGACCAGTCCGACGGCCACCACTCTGCGTATCGACCTCATCGCCGATTCCCTCCCTTGCTCCCCGCGGTCACGACGGACCCGCCCCATAGATGTGTCGAGCCACCGGAAAGGTTGCGCCATTCGAGGGTCTTTCCGCCCCGAAAACCGAGCGGCCCGACCCCAACGGGTGAGGTCCGGGCCGCTCGACGACAAAACCTGCGGGCCTACCAGTTGGCCCAGGACACGTTCCAGCCGCCCAGCCCGTTGGAGGGCGAGACGGTCTTCTCCTTGGTGTTCACGATCTTCACCACGTCGCCGACCATCGAGTCGTTGTAGAACTTGCCCGCGACCGAGGAGTCGCTGCCGCCCTTCACGTCCTGCATCGAGATGCAGCCGTGGCTGCCGTTGGACTTGCCGAACGGGTTGGACCAGTAGTTGCCGTGCAGGAAGGTGCCGGAGGTGGTCAGCCTCATCGCGTGCGGCACGTCCTGGATGTCGTACTCGCCGCCCAGACCGACGGTCTGCGAGTTCATCCGGGTGACCGGCTCCTTGTCCATGATCACCATGGTCCCGCCCCAGGACGGCGTCGCGTCCGCGCCCAGGGTGACCGGCAGGACGGTGCTCTTGCCGTCCCGCTCGACGGTCATCTTGTGGGTCTTGGCGTCCGCGGTGGAGACCATCGACCGGCCGATGGTGAACGGCTCGTCCTTGTCCACGTCGCCGTAGACGCCCGGCGCGATCTCGACGCTCTTCAACCGGTACTTGATGGTCACCTTGGTGCCCGGCTTCCAGTACTCCTCCGGGCGGAAGTCCACCCGGCGGCTGTCGAACCAGTGACCCTTGACCACGGTGCCGTTGTCGGTCTCGAAGGAGATGCCCTTGAGAACGGCGTCCTTGTTCTTGACGTCCTTGGTGAAGTTCACCGAGACGATCATGCCGACGCCGTAGGTGCCGCCGTCGGCGATGTTGTCGTTGGCCGAGGCCTTCTTCTCCGGCGTCAGCGTGGTGAACGAGGTGGTCGACGCGGCCACCAGTCCGGCGTCGTCCTTCGCCTGCGCGTTCACCTTGTACGTCATGCCGACGGCGAGCGCCGCCGCGGGCTTCCAGCCGGCGCCGTCCGGGGTGATCGCGCCCTCGACCGGCTTGCCGTTCTTGTCGGTCACCTCGACCGCGGTCAACTTGCCGCTGGCGACGGAGACCTGGAGCCCGTTCGGCGCGACGTCCTGGGCACCGTCCTTCGCCGACACCGAGAGCACGGCCGCCGAGGTCTTCGGCGTGGCCGCGTTGCCGCCGCCGGGGGCGGTCGTCCCGCCGGCGTCCGCCGGGGCGGTCGCCGCCGCGTCCGCCGAGGTGCCGCCCTTGTCGTCGTTGCACGCCGCGGTGAGCAGCAGCACACTGCCCATGACCAGTGCCATCGCGCCCCTGCGCCGGTATCGCCCACCGGTGCGTATCGCAGCGCCGGCCGTGTTCCCCGTCTTCACGGAATCTCCCCTCCAGGTACTCACTCACTTGACGCGACGGGCGACCGGAAGAGTTGCACCGGGTCCCGATCTTTCGCGTCGGGGCCGACGCGCCGGAGCAGGATAACCGGGGGGTCTGAGGGGATCCCGGGGAGGTGGCCTACCGCAGCGCGCTGCCCGCCACCCACTGGTCCCACGGCAGGTTCCAGCCGTTCAGCCCGTTCGACGGCGGCACGACGTCCCCCGCCGAGGCCCGCACCTCGACCACGTCCCCGGGGAGGGTGTGCTCGAACAGCCACCCCGCCGGAGTGTCCTTGCCGGCGCCCCCCTTGGCGTCCGCCAGCCCGATGCAGCCGTGGCTGGTGTTCGCGGTGCCGAACACCCCGGGGTCCGTCCAGTAGTTGCCGTGCAGGAAGGTGCCGGAGGCGGTCAGCCGCATCGCGTGCGGGACGTCCTTGATGTCGTACTCGTCGCCCATTCCGACGGTCTGCGAGTTCATCCGGGTCAGCTTGTACTTCTCCGACACCACCATCACCCCCCGGTAGGTGGAGTGCTCGGGGCTGCCCCCGGAGACCTTGAGCACCCGCACCACCTTGCCGCCCGGCCCGGACCGGACCGTCAGGGTGTGCGCGTCCAGGTCCACCGTGGACACCTGCGCCCGGCCCACCGTGAAGTGCAGGTCCCGGTTCTGGCTCCCGAGCTCCCCCGGCGCCCCCTGTACGTCCTTGAGCCGCAGCGCCACCGTCACCCTGGTGCCGGCCGCCCAGTACTGCCGCGGACGGACGTCCAGGCGCTGGTTGCCGAACCAGTGCGCCGCCACCGGCACCGGCGGGTCCGCGGTGACCTGTACGGCCCGCTCCACCGCCGCCCGGTCGGCGATCGGCCGGCTGAACCGCAGCGAGACCGGCATCCCCACCCCGACCGTGGACCCGTCCTCCGGCGTGAAGAACGCCACGAAGGTGTGCGCCCGGGCCGCCGTGGAGAACTCCGAGTGCAGGGCCGCCCGCTGCCCCTGGTCGTCCTCCGCGACCGAGTCCAGGGTGAACGCCGTCCCCAGCGGCAACGCCCCCTCCGGCGCCCAACCGGCACCGTCCGCACCGATCACCCCCGGCAGCTCGACCCCCTTCGCATCGGCCAGCCGCACCGACACCAGCCGCCCCTGCGTCACACTCACCCGCACCGGCCCCTCCGACGGCACATCCTGCGCCCCGTCCGCCGGCACCACCGCCAACACCGCCCGCGACACCGCCGGAGGCGGCGTACGCGCCCCACCCCCCACCGCGTCCCCCGCCGACCCCCCACCCGACCCACCACACCCACTGACCACAGCCAGACAGCACACCACCGCCGCCACCCAGCGCCGCATCCCGGGGCCTCCCACTACTCGGATCCGACACCTGGAACACCGGACTCCGGGAACAACGACCCCCAACCACCCCAGGACACGCGCCCCCCCAACCCGCAGCACCCACCCCCACCCGAACCCACCCACCCCCACCAACCCGCACTCACCCACCCACCCCAACCCCCCACCCACCTCCCCACCCACCCCAGGCGAGAGGGACGCGCTGCGGGAGGGGGCGGTGGAGGGGGTGGGTGCGGAAGGGGGCGTGACGGGTGATTTTCAGACCGCCAACGGCGCCCAGCACCCCACCCACAGAGTCGGCGGTCCGAAAATCACCCAGCCCCCGGAGCGCCCACCCCCGGAACCGCCCCCGGACCCACCCACCCTCCCGAAAGCCCCCCAAACCCCCCAGCCCCGCGCAGCGGCCTGCTTTCCAGTCCCACATTCCGGGAAAGAGAAGGTGAACGGGGCCCGGGACCCCCCGTTCAGGGAGGGCACGACCATGACCTCAGGTCAGGATCTGGAAACCGAGGAAACCGAGGAGACCGAGCAGGCCGCAGTACGGCCCGGCAGCTGGCAGCCCCTGGGCGCCCGCTTCCGGCCGGACCGGGGCGGCCCCGGCACCAACTTCGCCCTCTGGGCGGCCGGCGCCGAGGCCGTCGACCTGTGCCTGTTCGACGAGGACGGCCGGGAGCACCGCCACCGCCTCACCGAGCAGGACCTCCAGGTCTGGCACGCCTTCGTCCCCGGCGTCCGCCCCGGCACCCGCTACGGCTTCCGGGTACACGGCCGCTGGGACCCGTGGACGGGCGCCCGCTGGAACCCCGCGAAGCTGCTGCTCGACCCGTACGCCCGCGCCGTCGACGGCTGCTACACCTCCCACGACGCCGCGTGCTCCGCCGTCCGCAACTGGCCGGAGGCCGACGTCGCCGACACCGTCCGGGACAACCGCGACTCCGCCCCGTACGTGCCCAGATCCGTGGTCGTCCACGACGACGACGACTGGTACGACGACCACCGCCCGAAGACCCCCTGGGCCGAGACGGTCCTCTACGAGCTCCACGTCCGTGGCTTCACCATGCGCCACCCCGACGTCCCCCCGCACCTGCGCGGCACCTACGCCGGCCTGGCCCACCCGGCCGCCCTCGCCCACCTCACCCGCCTCGGAGTGACGGCCGTCGAGCTGCTGCCGGTGCACCAGTACGTCAGCGAGGACCACCTCCAGGCCCGCGGCCTGGTCAACTACTGGGGCTACAACACGGTCGGCTACTTCGCCCCGCACGCCGGCTACTCCGCCTCGGGCTCCCGCGGCGGCCAGGTCGGCGAGTTCAAGCGGATGGTCCGCGCCCTGCACGCCGCCGGGATCGAGGTGATCCTGGACGTGGTGTTCAACCACACCGCCGAGGGCGCCGAGCTGGGCCCCGCACTCTCCCTGCGCGGCATCGACAACGCCGCGTACTACCGGCTGGCCCCGCACCGCCCGCGCGGCTACGCCGACTACACCGGCTGCGGCAACACCCTGGACACCCGCCGCCCGCAGGTGATCCGGCTGATCACCGACTCCTTGCGCTACTGGGTCTCCGAGATGGGCGTGGACGGCTTCCGCTTCGACCTCGCGGCCGCCCTGGCCCGGACGAGCGACGGCGTCGACATGGAGCACCCCTTCCTCGCCGCGATCGCCCAGGACCCCCTGCTGAGCCGGGTGAAGCTGATCGCCGAGCCGTGGGACGTCGGCCCGGGCGGCTACCAGGTCGGCGGCTTCCCCCCGCTGTGGGCCGAGTGGAACGACCGCTACCGCGACACCGTACGGGACTTCTGGCGCGGCGCCCGCCCGGACGTGCGCGAGCTCGGCTACCGGCTGGCCGGCTCCTCGGACCTCTACCAGCGCGGCGGCCGCCGCCCGTACGCCTCCGTCAACTACGTGACGGCGCACGACGGTTTCACCCTGCGCGACCTGGTCTCCTACGACCGCAAGCACAACGAGGCCAACGGCGAGGCCAACCGGGACGGCACGGACGACAACCGCTCCTGGAACCACGGCACCGAGGGCGAGACCACCGACCCGGAGGTGAACGCCCTACGACTGCGCCAACTGCGCAACCTGATGGCCACGTTGCTGCTCTCCACGGGCGTCCCGATGATCACCGCCGGGGACGAGCTGGGCCGCACCCAGGGCGGCAACAACAACGCCTACTGCCAGGACGGCGAGGTCAGTTGGCTGGACTGGTCGCTGCTGGAACAGCCCGGCTGGCGGGGGCTGTGCGAACTGACCGCCCGGCTGGTCCGGCTGCGCCGGGCCCATCCGGTGCTGCGCCGAAGGGCGTTCTTCTCCGGCCGGGCCGCCACCCCCGGCGGGCAGCCGGACCTCGCCTGGTTCACCCCGCTGGGCAAGGAGATGACCGAGGCGGACTGGTTCGGCCCCACGGCCTGCCTCGGCATGCTGCTGTCCGGCGCCGCGCTGCCCGAACAGGACGACACCGGGCTCCCGTTGGCCGACGACAGCTTCCTGCTGCTGCTCAACGCCGGCCCCGAACCGGTGGTGTTCACGCTGCCCGGCGAGCCCTGGGCGGAGCCGGAGGCCGCCTACGAGACGGTGCTGGACACGGCCGCCGCAGGCACCGGCGAGGCCCGGCCGCGGGGCGCGACGGTATTGGGCGGGCGCTCGCTGCAACTGCTGCGCGCACCCGCCCGCGACGCCTAGGTCCCACGCCCGACCCCGACCCCGGCCCAACCCGGCCCCGCGCCCGGACCCCGCGCCCGGCCTCAGCCCCGGACTCAGCCCCGGACTCAGCTCCGGGCGTGCCCGATCTCGACGTTCTCCAGGACGCCGATCGCGTCCGGCACCAGCACCGCCGCCGAGTAGTAGGTGCTGACCAGGTAGGAGGCGATCGCCTTCTCGTCGATGCCCATGAAGCGGACGTTCAGGCCCGGTTCGACCTCGTCCGGGATGCCGACCTGGGTGAGGCCGACCACGCCCTGGTTGTCCTCGCCGACGCGCAGCGCGATGAAGGAGGTGGTCTGGCCGCCCAGCACCGGGATCTTGTCGCAGGTGAGGATCGGCACCCCGCGCCAGACCGGCCGCTGCTTGCCGAGGACGTCGACGGTGCCGGGGTTGATGCCGCGCTTGTTGCACTCCCGCTCGAAGGCGGCGATCGCCCTCCGGTGGGCGAACAGGTAGTCGGTGTCGCGGCGCATGGCGAGCAGCTCGTCCAGGTCGTCCGGGGTGGGCGCGCCCGAGTGAGTCTGGATCCGCTGGTCGAAGTCGGCGTTGTGGAGCAGGCCGAACTCCGGGTTGTTGATCATCTCGTGTTCCTGCCGCTCGCGCAGCGCCTCGATGGTCAGCCGCAGCTGTTCCTCGGTCTGGTTCATCGGCTTGCTGTAGAGGTCGGCGACACGGGTGTGCACCTTGAGCACGGTCTGCGCGACGCTCAGCTCGTACTCGCGCGGCTCCAGCTCGTAGTCCACGAAGGCGCCGGGCAGCTCGTACTCGCCCTGGTGGCCGGCCGAGAGGTCGATCGCCGCCTCGCCGTGCTTGTTCTGCGCCTGGGCGGCGTCGGCGGCGAATCCCAGCAGCTGCTCGCGCAGCGGCGCGGAGCGGTCGACCAGCTCCTGCAGCCCGGCCGCGTTCAGCGCCATGGCGACACCGGCGGTGGCGGCCCGCACGGTGTACGGCCAGCTGCCGCCGGGCTCGGTGATCACCTCGTCGCCGACGTGGTCGCCGTCCGCGAGGGTGCCGAGCACGGTCTCCTCGCCGTACTTGCCGGTGCCGATCCGGTCGACCTTGCCGTGGGCGATCAGGAACACCTCCTCGATCGGCGTCCCCTCCCGCACCAGGACGTCGCCCGGTGCGAAGTCCCGCTGCACGAAGCGGCGGGCCAGCTCGGCCAGCACCTCCTGGTCCTCGAACCCGCGCAGCGCCGGCACCTCGGCCAGCGAGGGCGCGATCACCGTCACCGTGGAACCGGCCTTGGCGAAGCCCACCCGGCCGCGCCCGGAGGCGTAGCTGAGGCGACGGTTGACCCGGTACGTACCCGCGCTGACCTGCACCCACGGCAGTACCTTGAGCAGCAGCCGGGAGGTGATCTCCTGCATCTGCGGCTTCGACTTGGTGGTCGTCGCCAGGTTGCGGGCGGCAGTGGTGCTGAGACTGAGCTGGGCCCTGACCTGCACAGTTGTCGTTCCGGGGCCGGGGGTGGGCTCGGTGTCGACCGTCATGTCCACACACTCCTGTCACTCGCTTACCAATGAGCATCCGTCAGGAGATGTAATCGGCCGTTCGGCAGGCGCTCGCAAGAGGCGCACGGCGCACTCCTCCCTGCACGAACGGCTCTGCACGCCCCGCCCCGCGCCCTCGCCTCACCCGTTCGGGTGGCCGGGTTCTCGGCGGCCGCCGTCGACAGGGGCGAAAAACCGGATGAGAAATGACGGGCAATCCGCCTACCCTCACCGCGATGGCCGAGAACCGACAGGACTCCGAGCTCACGACCGCGCGACGCCGCTCCACGGTCCGCTCACTGCTGCGCCTGTGGCCCTACGCCCGGGCCGTCCGCGGCCGGCTCCTGGTCTCGGTGTCGGCCGCCACCCTCGCCATGCTGAGCACCCTGGCCGTCCCGGTGGTACTCGGCCGGATCGTCGACGGCCCGCTCGCCGCGCACGACCTCGACGCCCTGTGGCCGCCGGTCGGCCTGCTGCTGCTCCTCGGCTTGGTCGAGGCCGCCCTGTTCTACACCCGCCGGGTGGTGCTGTCCCGCCCGCTGGGCCGGCTGGAGGCGGCCATGCGCGCCGACCTCTACGCCCGGCTCCAGCGGCTGCCGGTCTCCTTCCACGACCGCTGGGGCTCCGGCCAGATGCTCTCCCGGGCCACCACCGACATGAACGCCATGCGGATCTTCCTGGCCTTCCCGCTGGTGTTCCTGGTCGTCAACTCGGTGACCCTCCTGGCCGGCGCGGTGCTGATGTTCGCCCAGGACTGGCGGCTCGCCCTGATCCTCCTGCTGCCCGCCGCGCCGCTGCTGGTGCTCACCCGGCGCTTCGTGTCCGAGTTCTCGGTCACCGCCCGGCTCGCCCAGGACCAGAACGGCGACCTCGCCACCGTGGTCGAGGAGTCGGTGCTCGGCATCCGCGTCCTCAAGTCCTTCGGCCGGCACCGCTCGATGGCCGAGCACTTCCGCGCCCAGTCCCACCGGTTGCGCCGCACCGAACTGAGCAAGGCGCACCAGCTCGCCAAGCTGTGGGCGGTCATCGTCGGCCTGCCGGAGATCGCCCTGGGCTGCGCCCTGGCCGTCGGCGCCTACCTGGTCGCCCACGACGAGCTGAGCGCCGGCACCCTGGTCGCCTTCCTCTCCACCGCGCTCGCGCTGCGCTGGCCGGTCGAGTCGATCGGCTGGCTGCTCGCCTACGCCAACGAGGCCGCCACCGCCACCGACCGGTTCTTCGAGGTCATCGACGAGCCCGAGCCCGCCGACCCGGCCGCCACGACCACCACGACCACCGCAGCCGCCACGACCGCCGCGACCGCCGCCTCCGGGGCCCCGGGCACCCCGGACGGCATCCGCTTCACCGGCGTCCGCTTCCGCTACCCCGACGCCCCCGACGACACCCCCGACCTGCTGGCCGGCATCGACCTGCACGTCCGCAGCGGCGAGACGATGGCCCTGGTCGGCGCCACCGGCAGCGGCAAGACCACGCTCACCGCCCTGCTCCCCCGGTTGTACGAGGCCACCGGCGGCCGGATCACCCTGGACGGCCGGGACATCGCCGAGCTGCCCCGGCAGGAGCTGCGCGAACTCGTCGCGGTCGCCTTCGAGGAGCCCACCCTGTTCTCCGCCACCGTCCGGGAGAACGTCCTGATGGGCGCCCCCGGCGCGGACGACCGACAGCTGGCCGCCGCCCTGGCCACCGCCCAGGCCGGCTTCGTCGAGAGGCTCCCGGACGGCGTGGAGACCGAGGTCGGCGAGCAGGGCCTGAGCCTGTCCGGCGGCCAGCGCCAGCGCCTCGCGCTGGCCCGCGCCGTGGTCGGCGACCCGCCCTTCCTGGTGCTGGACGACCCGCTCTCCGCGCTCGACGTGCACACCGAGGCCCTGGTCGAACGGGCGCTGCGCGAGGTGCTCGGCTCCACCACCGCCCTGGTGGTCGCCCACCGCCCCAGCACGGTGCTGCTCGCCGACCGGGTCGCGGTGCTCGCGGACGGCCGGATCGAGGCCGTCGGCACCCACCAGGAGCTGCTCCGGGACTGCCCCCACTACCGCGAACTGATGTCGGGCGAGGCCGCCCCGGCACCCGAGCGCCCCTTCGTCCTCGAGGAGGGCTCCGCCCGATGACCACCACCGTCGACCCCAGCGGGCCCGCCGCGGCCGAGCCGGCCGACCAGGCCGACCCGGCCGAGGAGGAGCTGCCCGCGCCCCCGGCGGACGAGGAGGACATCCCCGTCCCGCCCGGCGCGCCCCGGGCGCTGCTGCGCTCGCTGCTCGGCCCGCACCGGGCCCGGATCGCCGTTGCCATGGTGGTGATCCTGGTCCAGCAGGCCGCCCTGCAGTCCGGCCCGCTGCTGGTCGCGGTGGCGATGGACCGCGGCATCCCGGCGCTGCGCGAGCACGACTCCGGCCCGCTGGTCGCGGTGGTGGCCGGCTACCTCTGCTGCGCCCTGCTCAGCCCGCTGCTGCAGTGGGTGTTCATCAAGATCAGCGCCCGGGTGAACCAGGACGTCCTGCTGGACCTGCGCGGCCGGATCTTCCGGCACGCCCAGCGGCTCAGCCTGGACTTCCACGAGCGCTACACCTCGGGCCGGATCATCTCCCGGGCCACCAGCGACATCGACGCGCTGCGCGAACTGCTCTCCGAGGGCCTCCAGGAGCTGCTGACGGTCTTCCTGTCGGTCTGCTACATCTCGGTGCTGCTGGTGGTGCTGGACTGGCGGCTGGGCCTGGCCTCGCTGACGGCCTTCCTGCCGCTGGCCCTGATCGCCCACTCCTTCCGCACCCGCTCGCGCCGGGTCTACCGCCGCTCGCGGACGGCCGCCGCCTCGATGATCGTGCGCTTCACCGAGACCATGAACGGCATCCGCCCGGTGCAGGCCTTCCGCCGCGAGAAGGCCAACGACGCCGCCTTCGGGGTGGTCAACCGGCAGGCCTCGGCGGCCAACGCGGAGGGCTTCCTGGAGCTCGCCCGGTACGTCGGCCTCTCCCGCGCCACCGCCAACGTCTGGTTCACCGGCAGCGTGCTGATGGGCGCCTACCTGGTCGCCGACGACGCCCTGGAACTGGGCGTGCTGACCGCCTTCGCGCTCTACCTCCGCCGCCTGTTCGACCCGCTCGACCAGCTGGCGATGTTCCTGAACAGCTACCAGTCCGCCGCCGCGGCGCTGGAGAAGATCGCCGGCCTGCTCGCCCACGAGCCGACCGTCGTCGAGCCGGCCGAGCCGAGGAAACTGCCGAGCGGGCGAGTCACAGTCAAGGGCCGCGAGGTCTCCTTCGAGCGGACGCGCTTCGCGTACCGCACCGGCAAGGAGGTGCTGCCGCCCTTCGACCTGCTGATCCCGGCCGGGCAGACGGTCGCGGTGGTCGGTGCGACCGGCGCCGGCAAGTCGACGGTCGCCAAGCTGCTGGCCCGCTTCTACGACCCGACGGACGGCCGGATCCGGCTGGACGGCGTGGACCTGCGCGACCTCGCCACCCCGGAGCTGCGGCGCGGGGTGGTGATGGTGACCCAGGAGTCCTTCCTGTTCTCCGGCACCGTCGCCGAGAACATCGCGATCGGCCGCCCCGACGCCACCCGCGCCGAGGTCGAGCAGGCCGCCCGGGAGATCGGCGCGTACGGGTTCATCGCCTCGCTCCCGGACGGCTTCGACACCGACGTGCGCAAGCGCGGCGGCCGGATCTCCGCCGGGCAGCGCCAGTTGGTCGCCTTCGCCCGCGCCCTGCTGGCCGACCCGGCCGTACTGATCCTGGACGAGGCGACCAGTTCCCTGGACGTACCGGGCGAGCAGGCGGTGCAGCGGGCGATGCGCACGGTGCTGGCCGGCCGCACGGCGGTGATCATCGCGCACCGGCTCTCCACGGTGGAGATCGCCGACCGGGTGCTGGTGATGGACCAGGGGCGGATCGTCGAGGACGGCACACCGCGGCAGCTGATCGAGGGGGCGGGCCGTTTCGCCACCCTGCATCGTGCCTGGCGGGACAGCCTGGTGTAAGAAAGGCCCTGGCCGCAGGGCCCACAGTTGTGCCCGTCCGGGTGCGCCGTCACGCACCCGGGCGGGCCGCTCCGTGTCCGGGCCGGCGTCAGTTCACGGTCACCACGTAGTCGGTGTGCCAGTCGGGCGACGGGCAGTCCTCCACCGCGGCCACCACGTCCAGCGTGCCGCCCGGCAGCACCTGCCCGGCGACGGTCGAGGGGTCGATCACCACGGCCGGGTCGATGTAGACCGCGTCGTGGTAGCGCGGCCCGGTCGGGTAGTGGCAGCTCAGCGTGCGCGGCCCGGTGGCGGTGCAGCCGTACGGGGGCGTGCCGGTCAGCGTGGTGTGCTCGGGCACGGTGATCGCCAGGTCGATCGGGTGCCGCGAGTACGAGGGGCCCGCGTTGTACACCCACAGCGGCAGGTTGATGGTCGCCCCGGGCGCGCCGGTGAGGTCGCCCGGCTGCGGGACGGGGTGCCCGGCCTGCCAGGCGGAGGAGGCGCCGACCATGAAGTGGGCCTTGGTGTCGGCGGTGGTGAGGCTGTACGCGGTGGTGTGGCCGGACTGGTCCGGGTCACCCGGGTAGTAGGCCTGGACGTCGCCGCTGATGGTGATGAACGGGTCGGTGACCGGCGCGACGTACAGCGCCAGCCGCTCGACCGAGGCCGCCCCCGGCGCCAGCCCGGCCGGGACCTTGTAGGAGCTGCCGGTGCCGAAGTAGGTCAGGGTGACGGCCGGGTCGGCCGACTGCACCACGCCCGGCGCGGGGAAGTGCACCACCACCAGGGTGTCGTCGGTGGTGGCGGCCGGGCCCCGGTTGGTGACCTTCACCTCCAGGGTCCCGGTCTCGCCCGGGACCACCGGGTGCTGCGGCGGGCAGACCTCCAGGGACAGCTGCGCGGTCGCCGGTGGCGCCGCGAGGGGGGCGGTGGCGGCCTGGGCCGGCCCCGCCACGAGGAGCACGGAGAGCGCGGCCAGGGCGGTCGCGCGCAAGGTTCGCATCATGACCATCACGCTCCCCCCGCCCGCCACGCAGGGCAAGCGGGCGGCTGCCGTCCGTAGCAACGGGGACGGCAGCCACCCGCCGGGGGCCTCAGCGCAGCAGCCCGGCGTCCATCCCGGTCGACTCGGCCGGGAGGGCGACCAGCCCCAGTTCGGCCGGCGAGGCCAGCCGGGGGTGCGCGGGCAGCACCCGCACGGTGTAGCCGAACGGGCCGGTGCGGCCGAGCTCCAGTGAGCCCTCGTAGCGGGTGCGGCCGTCCAGGTCGGGCCCGCCGACCGGCTTGAGGGCGAGCACCTCGGCGTCCGAGATGCCGTCCGTCTCGTCGACCCGGCCGGAGACCACCTGCACCTCGACGTCGCCCGGCTCCAGCGCGCCGAGCGCGACCTGCACCCGCAGCGCCAGCGAGCTGCCCAGCTCCTGGGCCTCGGCCGGGCAGTCCGCCTCGACGTGCTCGACCCGCACGCCCGGCCAGCCCTCCCGGACCTTGGCCTTCCAGCCGGCCAGTTCCCTCGCGCAGGCGTGGTCCCGGACCGCCAGCTCGCGCTGGGCCAGCGCCGCCGGGGTGTACAGCCGCTCGACGTACTCGCGGACCATCCGCCCGGCCAGCACCTTGGGGCCGAGGGTGACCAGGGTGTGCCGGACCATGGCGATCCAGCGGTGCGGCAGCCCGTCCGAGCCCCGGTCGTAGAACCGGCCGGCGACCTGCTCCTCGATCAGGTCGTACAGCGCGGCGGCCTCGATGTCGTCCCGCCGCTCGGCCTCGCTGCTCTCCGGGTCGAGCACCCCGGCGTCCTCGTCGGCGGTGGGGATCGCCCAGCCGTTCTGGCCGTCGTACCACTCGTCCCACCAGCCGTCCAGGACGGACAGGTTGAGGCAGCCGTTGAGGGCGGCCTTCATCCCGGAGGTGCCGCAGGCCTCCAGCGGGCGCAGCGGGTTGTTCAGCCAGACGTCGCAGCCCGGGTAGAGGTGCTGGGCCATCGCCATGTCGTAGTCCGGCAGGAAGACGATCCGGTGGCGCACCGTCGGGTCGTCGGCGAAGGCGACCATCTGCTGGATCAGCCGCTTGCCCCCGTCGTCGGCCGGGTGGGCCTTGCCGGCGACCACGATCTGCACCGGCCGGGTGGGGTGCAGCAGCAGGGCGCGCAGCCGGGCCGGGTCGCGCAGCATCAGGGTGAGCCGCTTGTACGAGGGCACCCGGCGGGCGAAGCCGATGGTGAGCACGTCGGGGTCGAGCACCGAGGAGACCCAGCCGAGTTCGGCCTCGCCGGCCCCGCGCTGGCGCCAGGAGGCGCGCAGCCGACGGCGGGCCTCCTCCACCAGCTGGGCGCGCAGGCTGCGGCGCAGGTCCCAGATCTCGGTGTTGCCGATCCGCTCCAGGCCGGTCCAGCGCTGGGTGTCGCCGGTGGTCATCGCCTCCTCGGCGCGTTCGGCGCCGATCTCGGCGGCGCCCAGGCGGACCACGGCCGGGTCGATCCAGGTGGCGGCGTGCACCCCGTTGGTGACCGAGGTGATCGGTACCTCGGCGGAGTCGAAGCCGGGCCAGAGGCCGTTGAACATCGAGCGGCTGACCTCGCCGTGCAGGGTGGAGACCCCGTTGGCGCGCTGGGCGAGCCGCAGGCCCATGGCGGCCATGTTGAAGAGCTTCGGGTCCCCGCCGGCCCAGGTCTCGGCGCCGAGGGCGAGCACCGGCTCGACCGGGACGCCGGGCAGCGCGGCGTCGCCGTCGAAGTGACGGGCGACCAGCTCGCGGTCGAAGCGGTCGATGCCGGCCGGAACGGGCGTGTGGGTGGTGAACAGGGTGCCGGCCCGGACGGACTCCAGGGCGGCGGCGAAGTCCAGTCCGGCCCCGGTGGCGACCAGTTCGCGGATCCGCTCGACGCCGAGGAAGCCGGCGTGGCCCTCGTTGGTGTGGAAGACCTCGGGGGCGGGGTGCCCGGTGAGCCGGCAGTAGGCGCGCACGGCCCGGACCCCGCCGATGCCGAGCAGCATCTCCTGGAGCAGCCGGTGTTCGCTGCCGCCGCCGTAGAGCCGGTCGGTGACGTCCCGCTCGGCGGGCGAGTTGGCCTCGATGTCGGAGTCGAGCAGCAGCAGCGGGACCCGCCCGACCTGGGCCTTCCAGATGTGCGCGGCCAGGGTGCGGCCGCCGGGCAGGGCGAGGTCGACCCGGCAGGGGGTGCCGTCGGCCTCCCGGAACAGGCTGACGGCCAGTTCGTCCGGGTCCAGCAGGGGGTAGCGCTCCTGCTGCCAGCCGCTCCGGTCGAGGGACTGCCGGAAGTAGCCGTGCCGGTAGAACAGCCCGACGCCGATGATCGGGACGCCGAGGTCGCTGGCGGCCTTGAGGTGGTCGCCGGCCAGGATGCCGAGACCGCCGGAGTACTGGGGCAGCGCGGCGGCGATGCCGTACTCGGGTGAGAAGTAGGCGATGGCGGTGGGCGGCGGGGTGGCTGCGCCGTCCTGTTGGGCCTGGTACCAGCGCGGGCCGGTGAGGTACTCGCGCAGGTCGTCGGCGAGGTCGCCGAGTCTGCGCAGGAAGCGCCGGTCGGCGGCGAGCGCGGCCAGCCGGGCGGCCGGGACCTCCCCGAGCAGCCGCACCGGGTCCTCGCCGGTCGCGGCCCAGACCTCCGGGTCCACGGACCGGAAGAGGTCCCTGGTCTCGGGGTGCCAGGACCAGCGCAGGTTGAGGGCCAGCTCGTGCAGCGGCTGGAGTTGTTCGGGCAGGACGGTGCGGACGGTGAATCTGCGGATTGCCTTCACAGCGGTGAAGCGTAGCCGCGACGCTCGGTCCGACTACGGGTCAAGTGGACTATTGGGCATCCGTTCGGCCTATTGATGAGATCGCATTCGGCGCACTGGTCTGCACGGGGGGCGCGCGAGGCGCACATTTCCGGGCGTCGCGCTACCAATGCGTGAACTCTGCGGAACAGATCCATTTCCGGCCGCTCCCCGGCCCCGGACAAAACCCGAAACTACTGTCGTACCGCTGCGAAAACCGCGTCGCCGATGCGAGGATGGCCGAAGGTCGTTGATGCCTCGGGGACAACGACGACGGGTGGCGTCCCCCGTGGAACAGCACGTCCGAATCCTTTTCGCGTTGATCGTTCCCCTTCTCCCTTAGCCCGTTCGGCGCTCACCGCGCACCGGCGCGTGTCCTCGCGCACGGTCGGCTCGTTCACGGGTCGACCGGCCCGCCCGGGGGCGTGCCCGCGGAGGCGTGCGCCGGAACGCGCACCGGTTCCGGGGCGCCCCGCCACCGGTTCGGCGGGCGCCGGGCAGGTTGCCGGGGACAGCGGCGCGGGCAGGCTCCGGTCGCACGTCCACCCCACCCAGCAGTCCTCCCGGTACTCCCCCCGGCCCACCCCCGGCCCGCGGGAGCTGCCGCTGATCTCGGGCAGGAGTTTGGCATGCACGGTGACACGCGGGACCAGTCCACACCGGTGGCCGACAGCGTCGACGCAGCGGTCGCGGAATCCGCCGGGCGGATGGATTCTGACACTCGGACAGACCCGGCGATGCCGTCGCCCCGGGTGTCCGGGGCGGTCCGTACCGAATCCTCCGCAGCACAGGCTCCCGCGGCAAAGCCCTCCGCACCGGCCCCACACCCCGGGGCCGAGGAGGGCCCGGCGGCGGCACCGCGCAGGCGCGCCACCACCACGCGCCGCAGCACCGCCGCCGCGGGGGCCGACTCCGCGGCCGCCTCGCCGGAGCCCTCGGGAGCCGCCGCGAAGACGCCCGCGCGCACGGCCCCCGCCCGCAAGACCGCCGCCCGCAAGACCGCCACCAAGCCCTCCGCCCGCAAGACGACAGAGAGCGACACCGTGATCGGCCGCATCCCCGTCCTGGACGTCAGCCCCCAGATCGACGCCGGTCGCCGCCCGGCCAAGGCCGTCGTCGGCGAGACCTTCCTGGTCACCGCGACCGTCTTCCGCGAGGGCCACGACGCCGTCAACGCCAACGTGGTGCTGCGCGACCCGCGCGGCCGCAGCGGCCCGTGGACGCCGATGCGCGAGCTCGCCGAGGGCACCGACCGCTGGGGGGCGCACGTCACCCCGACCGCGCCCGGCCGCTGGTCGTACCTGGTGGAGGCGTGGAGCGACCCGGTCGCCACCTGGCGCAGGACCGCCGCCGTGAAGCTGCCGGCCGGGATCGACACCGCGCTGGTCCTGGAGGAGGGCGCCCGGCTGCTGGAGCAGGCCGCCGCCGGGGTGCCGAAGAAGGAGGGCCGGGCGCACGTGCTGGCCGCCGTGGACGCGCTGCGCGACCCGGGGCTGCCGCCGCTGTCCCGGCTGGCCGCCGCGCTCGCCCCCGAGGTGCTGGAGCTGCTGGCCCGCTACCCGCTGCGGGAGCTGCTCAGCGCCTCCCGTCCGCTGCCACTCCAGGTGGACCGCGAGCGCGCGCTGTTCGGCTCCTGGTACGAGTTCTTCCCGCGCTCGGAGGGCGCGGTGGTGGACCCGAACGGGGTGGAGCCGCCGCGGTCGGGCACCCTGCGCACCGCGGCCGAGCGGCTGCCGGCGATCGCCGCGATGGACTTCGACGTGGTCTACCTGCCGCCCGTCCACCCGATCGGACGAGCCTTCCGCAAGGGCCCGGACAACACCCTGACGGCCGGTCCGCACGACGTCGGCTCGCCGTGGGCGATCGGCTCGCCGGAGGGCGGCCACGACGCCGTCCACCCGGACCTCGGCACCATCGAGGACTTCGACCACTTCGTCGCCGAGGCCAGGGCGCTGCACCTGGAGGTGGCGCTGGACTTCGCCCTCCAGTGCTCCCCGGACCACCCGTGGGTGAACAAGCATCCGGAATGGTTCAGCCATCGCGCCGACGGCACCATCGCGTACGCCGAGAACCCGCCGAAGAAGTACCAGGACATCTACCCGGTCAACTTCGATCAGGACATGGACGGAATCGTCAAGGAAACCGTCCGGATCCTCCGGTTCTGGATGTCGCACGGCGTCCGGATCTTCCGGGTCGACAACCCCCACACCAAACCGGTGATGTTCTGGGACAAGGTGCTCGGCGACATCGCCCGCACCGACCCGGACGTGGTGTTCCTGGCGGAGGCGTTCACCCGCCCCGCGATGATGCACACCCTGGCGAAGATCGGTTTCCACCAGTCGTACACGTACTTCACCTGGCGCAACACCAAGCGCGAACTCACCGAGTACCTCACCGAACTCACCGGCGACGCGGCCGCCTACATGCGCCCCAACTTCTTCGCCAACACCCCGGACATCCTGCACGCCTACCTCCAGCACGGCGGCCGCGCCGCCTTCGCGATCCGCGCCGTGCTCGCCGCCACCCTCTCCCCCAGCTACGGCGTCTACGCCGGCTACGAGCTGTTCGAGAACGAGCCGGCCCACCCCGGCTCCGAGGAGTACCTGCACTCGGAGAAGTACGAGCTGCGCCCCCGCGACTGGAACCGCACCGACACCCTCGCCCCGCTGCTCACCGTGCTGAACCGGCTGCGCCGGCGCCACCCCGCCCTGCAGCAGCTGCGCGACCTGCGCTTCCACCCGACCGACAACGAGCAGGTGCTCGCCTACTCCAAGACCGCGACCACCCCCGACGGCCTGACCGACCGGGTCATCACGGTGGTCAACCTCGACCCGCACCACGTCCAGGAGGCCACCGTCACGCTCGACGGCGACGGGCCCCACGCGGTGCACGACGAGCTCACCGGCGCCGCCTACACCTGGGGCCGGCACAACTACGTCCGGCTCGATCCCTCAGCCGAGCCGGCTCACCTCCTCACGGTTCGGAGGAACCCAGCGTGACAGTGAACGAGCCCGTCCCCGACACCTTCCCGGAGACCTCGAAGAAGAACCTGGACCCGGAATGGTTCAAACGTGCGGTCTTCTACGAGGTGCTGGTGCGGTCCTTCCAGGACAGCAACGGCGACGGGGTCGGGGACCTCAAGGGGCTCACGGCCAAGCTCGACTACCTGCAGTGGCTCGGCGTCGACTGCCTCTGGCTCCCGCCGTTCTTCGCCTCGCCGCTGCGCGACGGCGGGTACGACGTCGCCGACTACAAGTCGGTGCTGCCGGAGTTCGGCGACCTCGCCGACTTCATGGAGTTCACCGACGCCGCGCACGCCCGCGGCATGCGCGTGATCATCGACTTCGTGATGAACCACACCAGCGACCAGCACCCGTGGTTCCAGGCCTCCCGGGCGGACCCCGACGGGCCGTACGGCGACTTCTACATGTGGGCCGACGACGACAAGCAGTACCCGGACGCCCGGATCATCTTCGTCGACACCGAGACCTCCAACTGGACCTACGACCCGGTGCGCAAGCAGTACTACTGGCACCGGTTCTTCTCCCACCAGCCGGACCTCAACTACGACAACCCCCGCGTCCAGGACGAGATGATCGCCGGGCTGCGGTTCTGGCTCGACCTCGGCATCGACGGCTTCCGGCTGGACGCGGTGCCGTACCTGTTCGCCCGCGAGGGCACCAACTGCGAGAACCTGCCGGAGACCCACGAGTTCCTCCGGCGGGTCCGCAAGGAGATCGACGCCGACTACCCGGACACCGTGCTGCTCGCCGAGGCCAACCAGTGGCCGGAGGACGTGGTCGACTACTTCGGCGACTTCACGGCCGGCGGCGACGAGTGCCACATGGCGTTCCACTTCCCGGTGATGCCGCGGATCTTCATGGCCGTGCGCCGGGAGTCCCGGTACCCGGTGTCGGAGATCCTGGCCAAGACCCCGGCGATCCCGGGCGGCTGCCAGTGGGGCATCTTCCTGCGCAACCACGACGAGCTGACCCTGGAGATGGTCACCGACGAGGAGCGCGACTACATGTACGCGGAGTACGCCAAGGACCCGCGGATGCGCGCCAACGTGGGCATCCGGCGCCGGCTCGCCCCGCTGCTGGAGAACGACCGCAACCAGATCGAGCTGTTCACCGCCCTGCTGCTCTCCCTGCCCGGCTCGCCGGTGCTCTACTACGGGGACGAGATCGGCATGGGCGACAACATCTGGCTGGGCGACCGGGACGGCGTGCGCACGCCGATGCAGTGGACCCCGGACCGCAACGCGGGTTTCTCCTCCGCCGACCCGGGCAGGCTCAGTCTGCCGCCCATCATGGACCCGGTGTACGGCTACCAGGTGACCAACGTCGAAGCGCAGCAGAGCAGTTCGAGTTCGCTGCTGCACTGGACGCGTCGCATGATCGAGATCCGCAAGCTCAACCCGGCGTTCGGCCTGGGCACCTACACCGAACTGCCGTCCAGCAACCCCGCCGTGCTGGCCTTCGTGCGCGAGTACGAGGGGGACCTGGTCATGTGCGTGAACAACTTCTCGCGGTTCGCGCAACCGACCGAGCTGGACCTTCGGCAGTACGGCGGGCGGTACCCGGTCGAGCTGATCGGCGGAGTGCGCTTCCCGTCGATCGGCGAGTGGCCCTACCTGCTCACGCTGGCCGGGCACGGCTTCTACTGGTTCCAACTCCGGCAGCCCCCGCGCACGAGCGGAACCGGGCGGTCGAAGTAACGATCCGCCGAGCCCTGCCACCAGCGGCCCGCACGGCACCACCAGACCCTCCGGGGGCGCGAGTTGACCCCCGCGCCCCCGGAGTTCTCTGCACCACCGCGTACGGAGAACAGCCCAACGGCCACCCACACGAAGGCGTGACACCCGAGCCGTGCTCGCGTGCCGCGACCGCCGCGCCGCCGAAATCCGGAAGACTGACGGACCCCGGCCACGACCCGTCGGGCCGTCCGCGTGCTTCCGGGGAAAGGGAGTCATGTCCGAAACCTCCCGTTCGCAAGCCCATGTGCAGCACGACGCCCCGGCCGGCTCCGCCGCGCACCCGGGCGCGCGGGGCACCGGGGTCCGGAGAACGGCCCTGGGCGTCAGCGAGCTCGTCCAGGCGGCCCTGCCGCTGATCGCCGACTGGCTCCCCACCCAGCGCTGGTACGCCGGGAAGGGACGCCCCATCACCGGACTCGTGCCGGTGGTCGGCACCCCGCTGCAGGTCGGCGACCCGGCCCTGCTGCACCTGCTGCTGCGGGTCGAACACGCCACCACGGCCGGCCTCCCGCACGGCGACACCTACCAACTGCTGCTCGGCGTCCGCTCCCAGGGGCCCGCCGGCATCGAACCCGGCGCCGTGCTCGGCCGGCTCACCCAGGGCCCGTACGACGGCGCCGCCCTCTACGACGCCGTGCACGACCCCGAACTCACCGGACGCCTGCTGGAACACCTGGCCACCGGCGACCGGTTCGGCTCGCTGTCCTTCCGCCGCACCCCCGGCTCCGGACTGCCCGCCAACCTCCCCGGCCGCGCCTCCACCGCCGAACAGTCCAACAGCTCGGTCATCTACGGCACCTCGTACATCCTCAAACTGTTCCGGCGCATCCACCCCGGCACCAACCCCGACCTGGAGCTCTCCCTCGCCCTCTCCCGGGCCGGCTCCACCCGCATCCCCCGGGTCGCCGCCTGGTTCGAGAGCCGGATGGAACGCGCCGAACCCGCCACCCTCGGACTGCTCCAGCGCTACCTGCCGGACGCCGAGGACGGCTGGGAACTCGCCCTCGACCAGGTCGGCCGGCTCAAGGGCGACCGCTCCCCCGGCAACTTCGCCATCGAGGCGCACCGGCTCGGCCGGGCCACCGCCGAGGTGCACCGGGTGCTCGCCCGCTCCATGCCCGTCGCCCGGCTCGACCGCACCCAGACCGGCCGGCTCGCCACCGCGATGGCCGACCGGCTGGACAGCGCCGTCGCCGCCGTCCCCGGCCTGCTGCGCTTCCGCGCCGCCCTGCGCGCCGCCTTCCAGCAGCTCGCCGACGCCCACCCGGACGGCCTGCCGGTCCAGCGCATCCACGGCGACCTCCACCTCGGCCAGGCCATGCGCACCCCGCACGGCTGGGTGCTGCTGGACTTCGAGGGCGAGCCCGCCAAATCCGTCAGCGAGCGCCGCGAACCCCAGCCCGCCCTGCGCGACGTCGCCGCGATGCTGCGCTCCTTCGACTACGCGGCCGCCCACCTGCTGGCCGGCGGCCCGGTCGACCCCGAGCTGGCCCACCTCGCCGCCGCCTGGGCCCAGCGCAACCGCACCGCCTTCTGCGCCGGCTACACCGCCGGGGGCGGCGCCGACCCGGCCGCCTCGCCGGAGCTGATGCGGGCGCTGGAGATCGACAAGGCGGTGTACGAGGTGGTGTACGAGGCCCGGCACCGGCCCAGCTGGCTGCCGATCCCGCTCGCCGCGATCAACCGGCTCGCCCTGTCCGTCTGACCCGCGCTCCCGCCCCGCCCGCCCGCCCGCCACGAGTTCGCCCATCCCCGCCGCTGGAGGACCACGCCGTGACGCCGCTCGACCCGACCGGCCGCCCCACCCGCCCCGTTCCGGCCACCTTCCTGGCCGGGGCCGCCGAACCCGGGGCCGCCGACCGCGGGGGCTCCGAACGCGGGGCCGCCGACCACGGGAGCTCCGAACGCGAGAGCTCCGGCCGCGGGAGCTCCGGCCGCGGGGGCTCAGCACCCGGGGCCGCCGCCCCGGCCGGTCCCCCCGCGGACACCCCCGCGGACGCCCCGGCCGGCGCCCTGCGCCTGCCCGATGCCCCGCTGCCGCCGGCCGAGGTGGACCGGCTGGTGAACGGGCAGCACCACGACCCGCACGCCCTGCTCGGCGCCCACCCGGTGCACGGCGGGACGGCGATCCGGGTGCTGCGCCCGTTCGCCGAGCGGGTGGTGGTGGAGACCGCCCACGGCCCCGCCGAACTCACCCACCAGCAGGGCGGGCTGTTCACCGGCCTGCTGGCGGGCGGCGAACTCCCGGACTACACCCTGCTGGTGACCTACCCCGACGGCGAACCGCTGCGCCAGCACGACGGCTACCGCACTGCGCCCACCCTCGGCGAACTCGACCTGCACCTGATCTCCGAGGGCCGGCACGAACAGCTCTGGCAGGCGCTCGGCTCGCACGTGCGCACCGTCGACGGCGTGGCGGGCACCGCCTTCGCGGTCTGGGCGCCCAACGCCGTCGGGGTGCGGCTGATCGGCGACTTCAACCACTGGAACGGCACCGGCCACCCGATGCGCTCGCTGGGCTCCTCCGGCATCTGGGAGCTGTTCGTCCCCGGCCTCGCCGAGGGCGCCACCTACAAGTACGAGATCCACACCCGGCAGGGCTGGGTCCTCGACAAGGCCGACCCGCTCGCCCGGGCCGCCCAGTGCCCGCCCGGCACCGCCTCGGTGGTCACCTCCTCCGCGTACCGGTGGCAGGACGACGAGTGGATGGCCCGCCGGGCCCGCACCGCGCACCACCGGGCGCCGATGTCGGTGTACGAGCTGCACCTGGCCTCCTGGCGGCCCGACCTCACCACCTACCGCGAGATCGCCGAGGAACTGCCGCGCTACCTCAAGGAGTTGAACTTCACCCACGTGGAGTTCATGCCGGTGATGGAGCACCCCTTCGGTGGCTCCTGGGGGTACCAGGTCTCCGGCTACTACGCCCCCACCGCCCGGCTCGGCTCCCCGGACGACTTCCGGCACCTGGTCGACACCCTGCACCGGCACGGCATCGGCGTGATCGTCGACTGGGTGCCCGCGCACTTCCCCAAGGACGACTTCGCCCTCGCCCGCTTCGACGGCGAGCCGCTGTACGAGCCCGCCGACCCGCAGCGCGCCGAGCACCCCGACTGGGGGACGCTGGAGTTCGACTACGGCCGCACCGAGGTGCGCAACTTCCTGGTCGCCAACGCCGTGTACTGGTGCGAGGAGTTCCACATCGACGGCCTGCGGGTCGACGCGGTCGCCTCGATGCTCTACCTCGACTACTCCCGCGAGGGCGGCGCCTGGACGCCCAACCAGTACGGCGGCCGGGAGAACCTGGACGCGGCGGCCTTCCTCCAGGAGATGAACGCCACCGTCTACCGGCGCTGCCCCGGCGTGATCACCATCGCCGAGGAGTCCACCGCCTGGGACGGCGTCACCCGGCCCACCGACGCCGGCGGCCTCGGCTTCGGGCTCAAGTGGAACATGGGCTGGATGCACGACTCGCTGGTCTACATGTCCAAGGAGCCGGTGCACCGCAAGTACCACCACAACGAGATCACCTTCTCGATGGTGTACGCCTACTCCGAGAACTACGTCCTGCCGATCTCCCACGACGAGGTCGTCCACGGCAAGCAGGCCCTGGTCTCCAAGATGCCCGGCGACTGGTGGCAGCAGCGCGCCAACCACCGCGCCTACCTGGGCTTCATGTGGTCCCACCCCGGCAAGCAACTGCTCTTCATGGGGCAGGAGTTCGCCCAGGGCGCGGAGTGGGACCACGAGCAGGGCCCGCAGTGGTGGGTGCTCGACGAGCAGTGGCCCGCCCACCGGGACCACCAGGGCGTGCGCCGCCTCGTCCGCGACCTCAACCGGACCTACCGGGACACCCCCGCCCTCTGGGAGCTGGACACCACCCCGGACGGCTTCCGCTGGCTGGACGGCGGCGCCGCCGAGGACAACCTGCTCTCCTTCGTCCGCTTCGCCGCCGACGGCACCCCGCTGGTCGCCGTCTGCAACTTCTCCCCGGTCGTCCGGCACGGCCACCGGGTCGGCCTGCCTGCCCTGGACGGCCGCGAGCAGCTCTGGGAGGAGCTGCTGAACACCGACGCCGAGGCCTACGGCGGCAGCGGCACCGGCAACTCCCGCCCGATCAAGGCCGATCCGGTCGAGTGGAACGGCCAGCCCCGCTCCGCCGAACTGGTCCTGCCCCCGCTCGCCACCCTCTGGCTCCGACCCGCCTGACCCCGTAGGCTCCCCGCCTGGCAGTGATCGTCGGCAGGCGGGGGGCTTGCTCGTGTACGTGGTCCTGGCGCTGGCCTATCTGCTGCCGCCGCTGGTCTGCTGGGCGTTCCTGGTCCGCACCCGGGCCGTCGGAGCGGCCGTCCTCGCCGTCCTCGCCGCGCTGGCCCTCGCACTGGTCGGCCTGGAGCAGGAGTGGTACTTCACCCGCGCCACCGCCGAGATCGAGGCCGGGTACCCGCTCGCGGCCGGCCTGGTGGTGCTGGCGGGCGCACTGGTCGAGCGGCGCCTGCGCGGCCCCCGACCGGAGCGGCAGTTCTACCACCCGGTCGCCGGAGCGGCCGTCGCGCTCACCGTCCACGCCCTGGTCGGAGCGGCCGTCGCCGTCGCCTACCCGCTGTTCGCCCACGACGCCTTCCTGCCGAGCGCCGCGGAGGTGCCCGTCCCCGCCGGCCTGACCGTCACCCGCACCGACGGGGGCTACTGCGGCTCCGACTTCTGCGCCCGCACCCTCACCATCGGCAGCACCACCGGCCTGCCCGCCGCCGAGCTGGAGGCCCGGATGCGCGCCGCCCTCACCGCCGACGGCTGGACCGCGGGCCGCGACGGCGCCCTGCTCCGCCCGCACGGCTGGCTGCTGGACCGACGCCTGTCCACCGTCTACCTCAACGGCCGGGAACTGGACCTGTCCGGCTCCGAAGCCGCCAACGCCGCGCGCTGACCGCTGGTAACCGCCCCAGTGGGCGTCACCGGGGAGCCGTGACCGGGAACCCGAGCTCCTCGGCGGCCCGGCCGAGCTCGCGGTCGTAGGTGACGAAGTCGGTGAGTTCGGCGCGGAAGGGCTCCGCGCTGGCCAGGTGCAGCGCGTCCAGCGAGCCCAGCCGCGGGGTGCGGTAGGCGAGCGCCCTGGCCAGCACCGCGCTGCTGAGGTCGACCCGGTAGGCCCCCCGGAGCGCCTGGTCCACGTGGTACGGGACCAGCTGGTGCGACAGGCCCGCGCGGAGCAGCGTGCGGGTGATCTCCAGCCGGGCCAGTTCGCCGGTGATCAGCTCGGTGCCGTCGGGAAGCGCCTCCCGCCAGGCGCGCAGCGCGGCCGTCTCCGGCTCCGGCTTGATGAACTTCAGCAGTGCGCAGGAGTCCAGGTAGATCAACGGTCGCGCTCCCGGTTCCGGTCCTCGATCAGCAGGTCCGACAGGCTGCCGACGTCCGGCAGCAGGTCGAGGGCGAGCTCGGGCATGCCCTGGTCGGTGGGCGGAGTGACCTCGCCGGCCGCGACCAGGCGTTCGAGGGTCGACTCCGGGGCCGTCTCCGGCACCATTCGCAGCACGGGCCGCCCGCGGTCGGTCACGACGATCGTCGCACCGGCCCGGACCCGCGCGACCGCCTTCGACGGGTTCTGGTTCAGCTCACGCAGTCCCATGGTCTCCATACCAGCCAATGTAACTACATGACGTAGGTACATCAAGGGCAGGCAGTGCCGCAAGTCCCCGGTCCGGGCCCTTGGTCCCTTGCCCTTCCCCCCTGCCTCTGCTCGCGGACAGGCGTTCGTGGTGCGAAGGTATGGTCGAGATGACCACCTTCCGAGACGACGGGACGGAGACATCCGCGTGGCGCGCAGCGTGTACGTGACCGGGATCGACCGGGGGGACGGCCGGCAGGCCGTCGAACTCGGGGTCATGGAACTGCTCACCCGCCAGGTGGACCGGGTCGGGGTGTTCCGTCCGCTGGTGCACGCGGCCGCGCCCGGCGAACCCGGCTCCGACCACGTCGTCGAGCTGCTGCGCGGACGGTACCGGATCGACCTGCCGGGCACGGAGCTGTACGGGCTCGGCTACGAGGAGGCCGCCGCGCTGCAGGCCGCCCGGGGGCAGGACGAGCTGGTCTCCGCGCTGGTCGACCGCTTCCGCGCGCTGGAGCGGCGCTGCCAGGCGGTACTGGTGCTCGGCACCGACTTCGCCGACACCAACATCCCGGACGAGCTGGCCTTCAACGCCCGGCTCGCCAACGAGTTCGGCGCCGCCGTGCTGCCGGTGGTCGGCGGCCAGGGCAAGGACCCGGAGGCCGTGATCGCCGAGGTGCTGGGCGCCCACCGGGCGTACACCGACCTCGGCTGCGAGACCCTGGCGATGATCGCCAACCGGACCTCCCCCGGGGCCAAGCAGCGGATCCAGCGCGCGCTCACCGAGCGGCTGCCGATCCCGGCCTACGTGATCCCGGAGGAGCCGGCCCTGGCCGCGCCGACGGTCGCCCAGCTGGTGGAGGCGACCGGCGCCGAGGTGCTGCTCGGCGACGCGGCCGGCCTGGCCCGGGACGTCCGCGGCTTCGTCTTCGGCGGCGCCATGCTGCCCACCTTCCTGGACGCGCTGACCGAGGGCGCCCTGGTCGTCACCCCCGGGGACCGCGCCGACCTGGTGATCGGCTCGCTGGCCGCGCACGCGGCGGGCGCCCCGCCGATCGCCGGCGTGCTGCTGACCCTCGGCCAGCACCCCGGCCCGAACGTGATGGCGCTGGCCGCCCGGCTCGCCCCCGGCACCCCCGTCGCGGTCGTCCCGGAGGGCAGCTGGCCCACCGCCGCCACCCTGACCCACCTGGAGGGCAAGCTCACCACCGCCAGCCCCCGGAAGGCCGAGATCGCCCTCGGACTCTTCGAACTGCACGTGGACACCGTCGAGTTGACCAACCGGATCGAGGTCGGCCGGTCCGAACGGGTGACCCCGATGATGTTCGAGCACGAGCTGCTGGAGCGCGCCCGGGCCGGCCGCCGGCACGTGGTGCTGCCCGAGGGCACCGAGGAGCGGGTGCTGCGGGCGGCCGAGATCCTGCTGCGCCGCAACATCTGCGACCTCACCCTGCTCGGCGAGGTCGACGCGGTGCGCCGCAAGGCCGCGAGCCTGGGCATCGTCCTCCCGCAGGACGACCCGGGTGCCGACCGCACCCAGGTCCGGATCGTCGACCCGAGCACCAGCCCGCTGCGCCGCCAGTTCGCCGAGCTGTACGCCCGGCTGCGCGCCCACAAGGGGATGACCGTCGAGCTGGCCCTGGACGTGGTCACCGACGTCTCCTACTTCGGCACCCTGATGGTCCAGGAGGGCATCGCCGACGGCATGGTCTCCGGCGCGGTGCACTCCACCGCGGCGACCATCCGCCCCGCCTTCGAGGTGATCAAGACCTCGCCGGGCGCGTCCATCGTGTCGAGCGTCTTCTTCATGTGCCTGGCCGACAGGGTGCTGGTGTACGGCGACTGCGCGGTCAACCCGGACCCGGACGCCCAGCAGCTGGCCGACATCGCGATCCAGTCGGCCGCCACCGCCGCCCAGTTCGGGGTGGAGCCGCGGGTCGCGATGCTCTCGTACTCGACCGGCACGTCCGGCTCGGGCGCGGACGTCGACAAGGTCCGCAAGGCCACCGAGCTGGTCCGCGCGCTGCGGCCGGACATCCTGGTGGAGGGCCCGATCCAGTACGACGCGGCGGTGGACGAGCACGTCGCGGCCACCAAGCTGCCGGGCTCGCCGGTGGCCGGGCGGGCGACCGTGCTGATCTTCCCGGACCTCAACACCGGCAACAACACCTACAAGGCCGTCCAGCGCTCGGCCGGCGCGGTCGCGGTCGGCCCGGTGCTGCAGGGGCTGCGCAAGCCCGTCAACGACCTCTCCCGCGGCGCGCTGGTCGAGGACATCGTCAACACCGTGGCGATCACCGCCATCCAGGCCCAGGACGACAAGGAGCCGCAGGCATGACCGGAGGGACGCGCGTCCTCGTTCTCAACGCCGGCTCCTCGTCGGTGAAGTACCAGCTGATCGACATGCTGGACGGCTCCCGGCCGGCCTCCGGGCTGGTGGAGCGGATCGGCGAGGCGGGCGGGCGGCTGGTGCACACCCCGCGGTCCGGCGAGCGGCGCGAGCTGGTGCAGGCCTTCCCGGACCACTCGGCCGCGCTGAAGGCCGTCGCCGAGGAGCTGGCCGCCGACGGCCTCGGGCTGGACTCCCCCGAGCTGGCCGCGATCGGCCACCGGGTGGTGCACGGCGGCAAGCGGTTCACCGAGCCGACGGTGATCACCGACGAGGTGCTCCGGGAGATCCGCCGGCTGATCCCGGTCGCGCCGCTGCACAACCCGGCGAACATCACCGGCATCGAGGTGGCCCGGGCGCTGCGGCCGGACCTGCCGCAGGTGGCCGTGTTCGACACCGCCTTCCACGCCTCGATGCCCGAGTACTCGGCCCGCTACGCGATCGACAAGGCCGTCGCCGACGAGCACCGGGTGCGCCGCTACGGCTTCCACGGCACCTCGCACCAGTACGTCTCGCGGGCCACCGCCCGGCTGCTCGGCAAGGACCCGGCCGAGGTCAACGTGATCGTGCTGCACCTGGGCAACGGCGCCTCCGCCTCGGCGGTCAGCGGCGGCCGCTGCGTGGACACCTCGATGGGCCTCACCCCGCTGGAGGGCCTGGTCATGGGCACCCGTTCGGGTGACATCGACGCGGGCGTGGTGTTCCACCTGCACCGGGTCGGCGGCCTGTCCGTCGACCAGATCGACGACCTGCTCAACCGCCGCAGCGGGCTGCGCGGCCTGTGCGGCGAGAACGACATGCGGGAGATCATGCGCCGCGCCGACGAGGGGGACGCGGACGCCAGGCTCGCCTTCGACGCGTACGTCCACCGGCTGCGCAAGTACATCGGCGGCTACTACGCGGTGCTCGGCCGGGTGGACGCGATCGCGTTCACCGCGGGGGTCGGGGAGAACGCGGCGCCGGTGCGCGCGGCGGCCACCGCGGGACTGGAGGAGCTGGGCATCGCCGTGGACCCGGAGCTGAACTCGGTGCGCTCGGGCGACGCCCGGATCATCTCGCCCGAGTTCTCCCGGGTGGCGGTCGCGGTGGTGCCGACCGACGAGGAGCTGGAGATCGCCCGGCAGGCCTTCGCCCTGGTGCACCACGAGGGCGAGCTGTCCGAGGACTGACACGGAATCGTCTCGTTCCTCGGGATCATTCGTCGGCGATTCCTCCCGGTCCGTGCCGAATGCACCCATAACACGAACGGATAGACTGATCCATATGCGCCGAGCGAAAATTGTCTGCACCCTGGGTCCGGCCACGGACTCCTACGAACAGCTGAAGGCCATCGTCGAGGCGGGCATGAACGTCGCCCGACTGAACATGAGCCACGGCAACCACGCGGACCACGAGGAGCGGTACCGGAAGGTCCGCCAGGTCTCGGAGGACACCGGCAAGGCCATCGGCGTCCTGGCCGACCTCCAGGGTCCCAAGATCCGTCTGGCGACCTTCGCCAACGGCCCGGTGACCGTCGACAACGGCGACGAGTTCACCATCACCACCGAGGACGTCCCCGGTGACCAGCACATCTGCGGCACCACCTACAAGGGCCTGCCCGGCGACGTGAAGCCCGGCGACCCGATCCTGATCAACGACGGCGTCATCGCCCTGGAGGTCGTCAGCGTCGACGGCCCGCGGGTGAAGACCGTGGTGGTCGAGGGCGGCGTGCTCTCGAACAACAAGGGCATCAACCTGCCCGGTGCGGCCGTGAACGTGCCCGCCCTGTCCGAGAAGGACAAGGACGACCTGCGCTTCGCCCTGCGTCTGGGCGTCGACATGGTCGCACTGTCCTTCGTCCGCAACGCCGAGGACATCAAGGACGTCCACGAGGTCATGGACGAGGTCGGCATCCGGGTGCCGGTCATCGCCAAGATCGAGAAGCCGCAGGCCGTCGAGGCCATGGAGGAGATCGTCCTCGCCTTCGACGCCATCATGGTCGCCCGCGGCGACCTGGCCGTCGAGTACCCGCTGGAGCGGGTGCCGCTGGTCCAGAAGCAGCTGATCACCCTGGCCCGCCGCAACGCCAAGCCGGTCATCGTCGCCACCCAGATGATGGAGTCGATGATCCACGCCTCGCGCCCGACCCGCGCCGAGGTCTCCGACGTCGCCAACGCCATCCTGGACGGCACCGACGCGGTGATGCTCTCCGCCGAGTCCAGCGTCGGCAAGTACCCGGTCGAGACCGTCCGCACCATGAGCCGGATCTGCGAGAAGGCCGAGGAGGAGCTGGTCTCCCAGGGCCTCCAGCCGCTCAACCCGGGCCGCAAGCCGCGCACCCAGGGCGGCTCCGTCGCCCGCGCCGCGTGCGAGCTGGGCGACTTCCTGAACGGCAAGGCGCTGATCGCGTTCACCAAGTCCGGTGACACCGCGCGCCGGCTGTCCCGCTACCGTTCGCCGATCCCGGTGATCGCGTTCACCCCGGACGCGGCCACCCGCAACCAGCTCTCGCTGAGCTGGGGCGTCGAGTCGTACGTCACCGAGCAGGTGGCCACCACCGACGCGATGGTCGCGCAGGTCGACCGCGAGCTGCTGAAGCTGGGCGAGCTGGGCGAGGGCGACACCGTGATCGTCACCGCCGGTGTCCCGGTCGGCATCCCCGGCACCACCAACATGGTGCAGGTGCACCGCCTGGGCAGCCACGGCGAGTGACACCCCGGTAGTACGAACGCCGGTGGGGCGGTCCTCCTGTACGGGAGGGCCGCCCCACCGGCGTTTCCGGGTCCGCTACTTGTCGCTGTACGGCGCGTCGTCGTTGAACAGGTGCATCCCCGGGATGTGCAGGGTGCCGCCGAACTGGCCGGCCTGCTTGGCGGTCACCCCGGTCAGCTCGATGTCCAGCGGGATAGGGATGGCGCCGATCAGGTCGTACAGCCAGCGCGGCAGGGTGTCCGGGGTGAGGGTGATCTCGCCCAGGTCGATCGGGATCGGCAGGCCGAGCAGCTTGGACAGGTGGCCGGACAGCCGCTCCACGTACATGGTGACCGGGCCGTTGCGCATGGTCGAGGTCGAACCCGGGGCGCCCTGGACGTGGAAGGTGACGCCGTTGCCCTCCAGGGTCGACATGTCGAGGTTCTCGATGTCCACGCTGTCGACCACGAACTTCAGCACCCGCTTGGTGCCGGTCGGGGTCTTCACGTCGTAGACGCCGTGGAAGACCGCGCCGTGCAGGCCGAGCCGGCTGGTCCGGAGCGTCCAGTTCTGCTCCGGGACGACGTGCTCGGCGGTGGCCGCACCGGCGGTCAGATTCCGGGTGTCCACGGCGCAGTTGGGGTTCGCGGTGGGCGAGCCGGACGGGGTGGGGGTGGCCGAGGAACTCGCCGACGCACCCGCCGACGGGGCCGCCTTGCCGCTCGCCTTGCCGCCCGCCTTGCCGCTGGTGGCGGTGGCGGCCGGCGAGGGCTGCCCGCCCGAGGGCTGGGCGGCGGACTGCCCGTCCGAGGACCCGGCGGGCGGCGCGGCCTGCTGGGTGCCGGCGACCGGGGCCTGCGGCTGGGCGGGCTGCGCCGGGGTGCCGGCCCGCGGGGCGGGGGCGGCCGGCCCCTGGGGGGTGGCACTCGGTGTCGCGCTCGGCGTCGGACTGGCCGAACTGCCGGGGTTCAGCAGGTGGTTGATGCCGCCGACGATGTCGTCGATCAGCCCGGCCTGGCTCGCGGTGGCCGTGCCGCCCCCGGTGCCCCGGTAGACGGCGCTGACCGCGCCGGAGCCGCCGGTGGCGGCGGAGCGGACGGCGGGCTGGGTGGCCGTCGTCGCCGGGGGCTTCACCGGCGCGGTGGTCGGCGCGGTGGTGGGCGCCGTGGTGGGCGCCTGGGTCGGCGTGGTGGTCGGCAGCGAGCTCGGGCCGGACGAGGGCGGCGCCGTCGGGCTCCCGGTCGCCCCGGGCGTACCGGTCGGCGCGGGCGGCGGCTCGGGCAGCTCGCTCTTGGGGACGGGCGTCTCCTCGACCGGCGCCACGTCCGGCACGGTCACCGGGGCGTTGCCGCACGGCTTGCCCGCGGCGGACTCGGCCACCGCCGGGTTGGGCGTGTAGGCGGCCGCCATCAGCAGCGCGGTCGGCACCGCGGCCATCGCCAGGGCGCGGCCTCTCAGCCGGACCCGGACCGGCGGGCGCGGCGCGGCGTGCCGGCCGGAGCGCTGCGCGGGGACGGCCGTGCCCTCTGCTTGCTCGGCCGGCCCGGTCACCGCGCCCCCTCCTGCTCCCCGGCGGTGCCCTGCTTCGGAACGGCGGCCTCGGCGGCTTCGGCGGCGGGCTCGGCGGCCGGCTGCTCGGATGCGCCGCCCTGGGCGGGCAGCTTCGCGGTGGGCGCCTCGGTGGCGGCCTCGGCGGTGGTGGCCTCAGCGGCGGCGGCCGTCTCGGCGGCGGCGGTCTCGGTGGCGATCTCGGCGGCGGCGGTCTCGGTGGCGACGCTCTCCGCCACCGCACCGTCCGCCTGCTTGCCGTGCCGTGCGCGCCGCCCCTTGGCCGGCGCGGTCGCGGTGGACGGCTCCGGCAGCGGCGCCCAGGAGACCATCAGCCCGCCGCCGATCAGACCGGGCAGCAGGGAGAGGCCGAAGCCCGCGAGGTTGGAGACCGGGATCGAGACCAACGTCAGCAGGATGGTCGCGATGCCCGCGAAGACCCGTACGGCGGGCTGGAACCAGGCGGTCAGCCCGAGGATGATCATCAGCACCCCGATGATCAGCGAGCCGGCACCGGCCGTGGTGGACATCGCGATGGTCAGCCCGCCGAAGGTCAGGTGGGCGTACGGGAAGTAGAGGATCGGGACGCCGGCGATCATGGCCAGCAGGCCGCCCCAGAAGGGCCTGGAGCGGCGGAATTCACGGAAGTGCCGCCAGAGCCACCCGATGGGGTTCTGCTGACGGGGCCGTGTCTCGACCGTTGCGCTGGACATGGTGCAGCTCCTCGACGTCGCTACGAGGGAAGAACGAAAAAGGTGGGTGCCGGGGGCGGCGGTCGCCCGCCACCCCCGGCCCCGGGTTGCCCGGTCATCCGGGCACGCCGGTCGGCGTGCCGTCAGACGTGGCTCAGAAGCACTCGTTGCCCGCGCCGTCGCCGCTCTTGAGCGCGAGGTTGAGGCCGTTCAGCTTGAACGTGCCGGCCGAGGTGGCCCGCGCGGTCTGCTGAACGCCGCTCAGGTCGGCGGTCTTGGCGGACTGGGCGAAGCCGGTCGCGCCGGACGGCAGGCCGGCGCCGCCGCCCGCCTTGGTGACACCCGCGTGCGGGGCCCAGCCCTGGGTGGCCGTACCCGAGAGGGTGGAGGCGTCCTGGCCGATGTTCATCTGGCTGAAGGTCGCGTCCGCCTTCAGCTGCTCCAGGTCGATCAGCAGGTTGTCGGCCTGGACCGGCTTGCCTGCCTCGGTACCGGCGTGCAGCTGGAGGGTGATCTTGCCCAGGCCGAACGCGGACAGGTCCGTCACCACCGACTGGCACAGGTTGGTGATGTCGGCGTGGTCGAAGGCCGAGACCGCGACCGGGTGGGGCTTGCCGTTCGCCTCGATGTCGACCGAGCCGAACTGGGCGAAGTTGGTGCCGTGCAGCTGGTCGGTGCTGACCTTGAACTGCTGGCCGGAAATGCTGAACGAGGCGGCGAGCGCGCTGTTGGCGATCGAGACGCCGACCATCGCGGTGGCCGCGACGCTCGGCACCATCACCAGGGCGAAGCGCTTCCAGCGGGTCTTGCCGTAGGTCTTGGACATGCGAGTCCTCCTTCTAGGACGTACATCTCCGGCCTCCCGGCGGCGCGTCCCGCGCCGGTGGGAGCCTGGGATGGGAGAGAGCTACGTCCTCGGTAGCGGAGAGCGCCTCGGTCGTCGTCGGACGCGGGAGCGGCCTGCGTGCTGCGGCACTCCCGTCCCGTAACCGGCCGTCCTTGCGGGACGACGGGTCGGACCGACGACATCGGCGATCACCCCCGAGCGACAACCAGCGACCGCGCAGGGCCGCGCGGCCGGTCGAGGACAGGAACCGCCGTGGGACCGCGGATACCCCCCTGCCCTCCCTACCGCCGACCGGAGCCGGCGGATCACCCGGTGGGGATCCCGCACTCCGCGTGGCCGACCGGCTGTCGGAGGGTGTGGAGTCAGGGACCGGGCGTGGCCGATCGTGCTTGAATCCCGGGCGAAGCACAAGGGGTGCCTTACTGACGGGTAATGCAACACCAGGTGGCATTGATCATGGAATCGACCCGCGTTGCACCGTGCGTGACGCGTTGAAGGAAACGTGACGGCGAAATCTGCCGGAAACAGCAGCGAAACACCCGTGGGTGGTCACGGATAGTGACCACCCACGGATGAAATCAAGATTTGGTAAACCTCTGTCCGGTTGACCGGATTGTCGCCAAATCACCAGGCGACACCGCAGGTCATCCGAGGTGTCAGGCACCCGGTGCCAGCACCGGGGCCGGGCCGCCGCGGGGGCGGCTCAGAACACCCGGCTCAGAACACCCGGCTCAGAACAGCACGCGGGCCAGCGCCGCACGGGCCACGACCACCCGCGGGTCCTCCGGGCCGATCACCTCGAACAGCTCCAGCAGGCGCCGCCGGACGGTGTCCCGGTCCTCGCCGAAGGTCCGGCCGACGGTGTCCACCAGGCGCCCGAAGGCGTCCTCGACGTGACCGCCCACCAGATCCAGGTCGGCGGCCTGGAGCTGGATGCCGATGTCCTTCGGGTCGGCGGCGGCCGCCGTCCGGACCGACTGGAGGTCCAGGCCCTCGACCCGCTTGAGCAGCTCGGCCTGGGCCAGGCCCAGCTTGGCCTCGGTGTTGCCCGGCTGGTCGACCAGCACGTTCCGGTACGCCTGGATGGCGCCGCTCAGGTCGCCGGCGTCCAGCGCGTCGTGCGCGGCGGCCAGCGCCGGGTCCTCCGGCCGCTGCGGGGCGACGGCGCCGGCCTCGCCCGGGACGACCGAGCCGCCGGAGATGCCGAAGCGCTGCTCGGCGACCAGGATCAGCTGGTCCAGCACCTTGCGGACGTTGGCGGCGCTCTCCGCGCCCTGGAACAGCGGCACCAGCTGACCGGCCACCACGGCCATCACGGCCGGGATGCCCTGGATGCCGAACTGCTGGGCGATCAGCTGGTTGGCGTCCACGTCGATCTTGGCGAGCACGAAGCGGCCGGCGTACTCCTCGGCCAGGCCCTCCAGGATCGGGCTGAGCTGCTTGCAGGGCCCGCACCACTCGGCCCAGAAGTCGATGACGACCGGCACCTCGGCGGAGCGCTGGACGACCTCCGTCTCGAAGGTGTCCTCGGTGACGTCGATGACGAGCTGGTAGGCGGGCTGGGGGGCGGCGACTCCGTCCGCTTCGGCGGCGGCCGCCTGACGGGCCCGCTCGGCCCGGGCCTGCTCGGCCTTCTGGGCGGCCTCACCGGCCGCCTTCACTGCGGCGAGGTCGACCGCACCGCGCAGGGAGGAGCTGTTGAGACGCGAATTCCGTGGCTGCATGGCACCATCCTCCCCCGTCGTCGCTGCTCGCGGGCGCCAACCTCCGGAAAGTCGCCCCGCGCGGGCTGCGCGGTGCGGGTTCCCGGCCGGTGCGCCCTTCCCCCGGTAGCCTGAACCGTTCGGCGCGGATCCCCACCCGCACCCGCGCCGCCCCGTCCCACGGGGTCGGCGCCTGGTTGTCACTGCTTTCGCTACAGGTCGTAGCGTAACTGGAGCCGGTGCCCCGGCCGCAAGCCCCACCGGCGGTTCGGGGACGTGAGCTGCCCCACTTTCACCGGCCGCCTGACTGCCCGAATCCCCGAACAGTCGCTACCGTTACCAGCCCCACCCAGGTTACTTACCAGTAGATCGCAAGGAGGTCCGGTGCCGGCCGCCCAGCCCTCCGTGAGACCGGACGACGCCGTCCGGGACGGTGCCGTACGGGACGGCGCCGTACGGGCCAAGGGCCGCCCGCGCAGCGCCGCCGCCGACCTCGCGATCCTCGACGCCACCCGCGAGGCCCTCGCCGAACTCGGCTGGGGCGGACTGACCATGGGCCACGTCGCGACCCGGGCCGGGGTCGCCAAGACCACCCTCTACCGGCGCTGGCCCTCCAAGAACGAGCTGGTGGTCGACGCCGTCGCCAGCCTCTTCGACGAGCTGGTGATGCCCGACCTCGGCAGCCTGCGGGCCGACATCGAGGCCGTGGTCGGCCAGTTCGCCGACCTGCTGGCCCGCCCGGAGACCCAGGCCGCGCTGCTCGCCCTGTTCGCCGAGGGCACCCGGGATCCTCAGCTGCGCCGCCGGATCCGGGAGGCCATCGTGGACCCGCAGAAGCGGCTGGTCCGGCAGGGCCGGGCGGCCGCCCAGGCGCGCGGCGAACTGGAGGCGGACACCGACACCGCCTCGGCCCGCGAGGAGGTCGACATCATCTTCGACACCATCGCCGGCACCGTCGAGCACCGCGTGCTGGTCAGCGGCGAGCCGATCACCCCCGCGTGGACCCGCCGCTTCATCGACCTGCTGCTCGGACCGCTGGTCATCGGCTGACGGCACGCCGAAGCCGCCGTACGGACCTCCGTACGGCGGCTCGGACGTTCAACGGGTCAGAAGGCCGCGTTCTCCTGGTACGTCCCCCACTCCTGCCGCAGCGCGTTGCAGATCTCGCCCAGGGTCGCCTCGGCGCGCACCGCGTCCAGCATCGGCGGGATCATCGACTCGCCCGAGCGGGCCGCCGCCAGCATGGCGTCCAGCCCGGCCCGCACCGCCGCCTCGTCCCGGGCCGCCTTGCGCTCGCCCAGCACCCGCACCTGCTCGCGCTCGACCTCGTGGCTGACCCGCAGGATCTCCAGGTCGGGGGTGACGCTGCGCGGGTGGCAGTTGACGCCGACCACGCGCTTCTCGCCCTTCTCCACCGACTGCTGGTACTGGAAGGCCGCCTCGGCGATCTCGCCGGTGAACCAGCCCTCCTCGATCCCGCGCAGGATGCCGGAGGTGATCGGGCCGATCTCATGGTCCGCCCGGCCCTTGTCCAGGATCCGTTGGAAGATCGCCTCGGCCTGCTGCTCGATCCGGTCGGTCAGCGCCTCGACGTACCAGGAACCGCCCAGCGGGTCGGCCACGTTGGTGACGCCGGTCTCCTCCATCAGCACCTGCTGGGTGCGCAGCGCGATCTCGGCGGCCTGCTCGGAGGGCAGCGCCAGGGTCTCGTCCAGCGCGTTGGTGTGCAGCGAGTTGGTGCCGCCGAGCACCGCGGAGAGCGCCTCGACCGCGGTGCGCACCACGTTGTTGTACGGCTGCTGCGCGGTGAGCGAGACGCCGGCGGTCTGGGTGTGGAAGCGCAGCCACTGCGCCTTGTCGGTCTTGGCGCCGAAGCGGTCGCGCATCCAGCGGGCCCAGATCCGGCGCGCGGCGCGGAACTTGGCGATCTCCTCGAAGAAGTCCAGGTGGGCGTCGAAGAAGAAGGACAGGCCGGGCGCGAAGACGTCCACGTCCAGGCCGCGGGACAGGCCCAGTTCGACGTAGGCGAAGCCGTCCGCGAGGGTGTACGCCAGCTCCTGCGCGGCCGTCGCCCCGGCCTCGCGGATGTGGTAGCCCGAGACGGAGAGCGGCTTGTACGCCGGGATGCCCTGGGCGCAGTGCTCCATCAGGTCGCCGATCAGGCGCAGGTGCGGCTCGGGGGCGAAGAGCCACTCCTTCTGGGCGATGTACTCCTTGAAGATGTCGGTCTGCAGGGTGCCGTTGAGCACCGCCGGGTCCACGCCCTGGCGCTCGGCGGCGACCAGGTACATGCAGAAGATCGGGACGGCCGGGCCGCTGATCGTCATCGAGGTGGTGACCTCGCCGAGCGGGATGCCGGCGAACAGCACCTCCATGTCGGCGGCCGAGTCGATGGCGACGCCGCAGTGGCCGACCTCGCCGAGCGACTTGGGGTCGTCCGAGTCGTAGCCCATCAGGGTGGGCATGTCGAAGGCGACCGAGAGGCCGCCGCCGCCCGCGTCCAGGATCATCCGGTAGCGCTCGTTGGTCTGCTGGGCGTTGCCGAACCCGGCGAACTGCCGGATGGTCCAGGTGCGGCCGCGGTAGCCGGTGGGGTGCAGGCCGCGGGTGAAGGGGTACTCGCCGGGCCAGCCGATCCGCTCGAAGCCCTCGACGGGCTGGCCGGGCGCCGGGCCGTAGACCGGCTCGACCTCGTCGCCGGAGAGGGTGGTGAAGTCCGCGTCGCGCTTGCGGGCCTTGTCGTACCGCTGCTGCCAGCGCTGGCGTCCGCGCTCGATGTCCTCGGCGTCCATGGGCCGAACTCCGCTCCGTACGGCCGCCACGGCACCGGGCGGCACAGCTATTAGGACGTCCTACTAATTTACTCGGACGTCCTAGTACTTGTCGATGGAGCCCCGCCCGTGGAAACGGCGGCGGCCGGGAGCGGCAGCCGGGCGGGAGGGGGCGGAAACGCCGAGGGCGCCCTCCCCCGGTCGGGGAAGGGCGCCCTGGCGGCACGTGCTCGTGGCGCGCCCTCGCGGCGTGCGGCTCAGACGCCGGCCGGCTGACGGGCGCCGCCCGCCGGGAGCTGCTCGGCGGCCTCGCGGGCCACCCGGCGCTCGAAGACGAAGGAGAGGAAGGGGATGCAGCCCGCCGCCAGGGTCAGCACCAGGCGGCCGAGCGGCCACTTGAGCTTCTGCCCGAGCAGGAAGGTCACCACGAAGTACCCGATGTACAGGTAGCCGTGCAGCATCGCGACGTAGGTGGTCACGTCCTCGGCGGTGCTGAAACCGTACTTCGCGACCATGAAGCCGCAGAACACCAGGAGTGCCACACCGGTCGCAATGGCCAGGCCGCGGTACCAGCCCAGCAGGGGGGTCGCCTTCATACTCTTCCTCGCCTCGCTCGGCTCTTTGGGCCGGTACGCCCGGATCCGCGCACCGCTCCCACGAGGGTAGCCGTCCTCACGGCCGCCCCTGAGCAGCCCCCTCGTCCGGCTCGGCGAAGTCGCCCGCCGCGATCCGCAGCGGCCTGAGCAGTTCGAAGACCTGCCGGCACTGCTCGGGGCCGTACTCCTCCAGCCCGAACTCCATCGACATCAGCTCCCGGGTGGCCTCCTCGACCACCTCGCGGCCGCGCCCGGTGATCGCGGCGAGCACCCCGCGGCCGTCCAGCGGGTTGGGGCGGCGGGCGACCAGGCCTGCCCGCTCCAGCCGGTCGACGGTGTTGGTGACGCTGGTCGGGTGGACCATCAGCCGCTCGCCGATCTTGGAGAGCGAGAGCTCGCCGGTCCGGCTGAAGGTCAGCAGCACCAGCGCCTCGTACCGGGCGAAGGTCAGTCCGTACGGTTTGAGCACCGCGTCGACCCGGGACAGCAGGATCTGGTGGGCGCGCATGATCGAGGTGATCGCCGCCATCGAGGGCACGGTGCCCCAGCGGCGGGCCCACAGTTCGTCGGCGCGGGCGATCGGGTCGAAGTCGAGTGCGAGGGGCTTGGCCACCTCCTTACCGTACCGGCGGACGGGACGTGTGCTACCAGCCGTCCTGATGGTGGACAAGCGCGACGCGTGGCGGGATCCCGCCAATCGGACGGCCAGGTCCATACCTGGACATTGCGTCGGTGTGAACTGCGGGCAACGGTCGCCCGGCGCAACGGGGTTGACCGTCGAACGCCCGAACACCCCGGTATCAGGCCTCGGTTCGGACCGTAACCCGCTGAAAGTCGGGGTAAAACGTCCGCTTTGTCCGCCCGTTCACATTCCTTCGCCCTGGCGGGACTTGGCCAATTCATGAGGAAGACCTGTCATTTGATTTGCTCGATTGTCATGCTTTCCGCCAACCCCGTTCGACCGCCACCACCCCCACCCAACCGGTGGCAGCCGCACGACCGTTCGGGGTCCTCGCACGTCAGCGCCCGTCCCGCCCCGAAGGTGCCGACCCCGGCCCCCGGGACGCGGTGCGACCGCGCCCACACGCGGTTTCCCGGAAGGACTCGTCCGTGAAGCGAAAGCTCGCCGCAGTCGCCGTACTGTCCGCCACCGCTCTGCTCACCGGTGTCGTCCAGGCCGGCGCGGCCCAGGCCGACCCCGCCCCGCAGGCCGGCAGCTCCCAGCAGCTCGCCGCCCTGCTCGCCCAGGCGAACGGCCAGTCCGGCAAGGTCGCCCACGCCCTGGCCCTCGGCGGCCAGGAGCAACTGGTGGCCAAGGACGTCGTGGTGGACGCCGACGGCACCCGCCACCTCCGCTACGAGCGCACCCTCGCCGGGCTCCCCGTCCTCGGCGGCGACCTGGTCGTGCACCAGAAGGCGGACGGCACCACCACCGCCGTGGACAAGGCCATCGGCGCCAAGCTCGCGCTGCCCAGCCTCACCCCGCAGATCCCCGCGGACAAGGCCGCCGCCCAGGCCACCGGCGCCGTGCAGTCCACCGTCGGCATCACCGTCGACGAGGACGAGGCGCCGCTGACGGCGGTGCACCAGACCGGCAAGGCCGAGCTGGTGGTCTGGGCCACCGACGGCAGCCCGCGCCTGGCGTACCGCACCACGGTCGAGGGCGAGCGCGCCGACGGCACCCCGAGCCGCCAGCTGCTGGTCACCGACGCGGCGAGCGGCCAGGTGCTCTCCACCCACGAGGAGGTGCAGACCGCCTCCGGCACCGGCAAGGGCGTCTTCGTCGGCACCGTCCCGCTGACCACCACCCAGAGCGGCAGCTCCTACCAGCTCAAGGACGCCACCCGCGGCGGCCAGGCCACCTACACCCTCAAGGGCAGGACCTCCGGCTCCGGCACCCTGGTCGCCAACACCACCAACAGCTTCGGCAACGGCCTGGCCTCCAACGCCGAGTCCGCCGCCGTGGACGCCCAGTACGGCGCCGCGGCCACCTGGGACTTCTACAAGAACACCTTCGGCCGCAGCGGCATCAAGAACAACGGCGTCGGCGCCGCCAGCCGGGTCCACTACGGCTCCAACTACGTCAACGCGTTCTGGGACGACTCCTGCTTCTGCATGACGTACGGCGACGGCACCAGCAACACCCACCCGCTGACCGCGCTGGACGTGGCCGGCCACGAGATGAGCCACGGCGTCACCTCCGCCACCGCCGGCCTCAACTACTCCGGTGAGTCCGGCGGCCTCAACGAGGCCACCTCGGACATCTTCGGCACCATGGTCGAGTGGTACGCCAACCTGCCCTCCGACAAGCCGGACTACCTCATCGGCGAGCAGATCAACATCAACGGTGACGGCAAGCCGCTGCGCTACATGGACCAGCCCTCCAAGGACGGCGCGTCGGCGGACTACTGGTCCTCCACGGTCGGCAACAAGGACGTCCACTACTCCTCGGGCGTCGCCAACCACTTCTTCTACCTGCTGTCCGAGGGCAGTGGCGCCAAGACCATCAACGGCGTCAGCTACAACAGCCCGACGTACGACGGCTCCAGCCTCGCCGGCATCGGCCGGGACAAGGCGGCGAAGATCTGGTACCGCGCGCTGACCACCTACTTCACCTCCACCACCAACTACGCGGCGGCCCGTACCGGCACCCTCAAGGCCGCGGCGGACCTGTACGGCGCCACCAGCGCCGAGTACAGCGCCGTCGCCGCGACCTGGACCGCCGTCAACGTGAAGTGACGCACGGCGCAAGGTGAGCCGGACGCCCGGGGCCCCGTTGGAGGGCAGGTCCCGGGCGTCCGTCCATACCCGCAGCTGGCGGGGTTCCGCCAGCCGGACGAACCGTAAATTCCGGACAGTGGACGGCAACCGAACCATCCGCACCGCCGCTGGCGACTCCTGGCCAATCCCCGGCGGCGCCCTGTTCTTTCCTGCCACGAATTGTCATGCTTATGACCAAGCTCCCGCTCAACGCTCCGTCACCCCCACCCAATTGACGGATCGTCAGAAGCCGCACGGGAGCAGCACGTCCGCGCCCTACCGCCCCCAACGGCGCCACCCCCGGCGCCCCGGTACGCGGCGCACCCGCAGGCACCCGCGGGTCTCGTGGAAGGAACTGCCCCACGTGAAGCGAAAGTTGACCCTTCCGGCGGTGCTCTCCGCCACCGCTCTGCTGGCCGGCGTCGTCCAGATCGCCGCCCTCCCCGCCGCCCAGGCGGCCGTACCCGCCCCGCCGTCGGCCGCCCCGCTCGCGCTGGCCGCCGCGCAGAGCGCCCCGCTCGCGCAGCAGCTGGCCCTCGGCGGCCAGGAGCGGCTCGTCGTCAAGGACGCCGTGGTGGACGCCGACGGCACCCGGCACCTGCGCTACGAGCGCACCTTCGCCGGCCTGCCGGTGCTGGGCGGCGACCTGGTCGTCCACCAGCGCCCGAACGGCTCGGTGGCCTCGGTGGACCGCGCCTTCGACGGCCGACTGGCGCTGACCACCACCACCCCGGCGCTCACCGGCGGCCAGGCCGCCGCCCGTGCCACCGACGCCGTCCGGGCGACCGTCGGCCTGGCCGCAGACGCGGACGAGCCGGCGCTCAGCCGGGTGGACGGCGCCGACACGCCGGAACTGGTGGTCTGGGCGGCCGACGGCAACCCCCGGCTGGCCCACCGCACGGTGGTCCAGGGCCAGCGGGCGGACGGCACCCCGAGCCGCCAGGAGGTCGTCACCGACGCCGCCACCGGCCGGGTGCTCTCCAGCCAGGAGCAGGTGATGACCGCGACCGGCACCGGCAAGGGCGTCAACGTCGGCACCGTCACCCTCACCACCACCCAGAGCGGCTCGACCTACTCGCTCAAGGACGCCTCCCGGGGCAACCAGTCCACCACCGACCTCAAGGGCGGCACCTCGGGCAGCGGCACGCTGTTCAGCAACACCACCAACTCCTGGGGCAACGGCTCACCGTCCAACCGGGAGTCCGCCGCCGTGGACGCCCAGTTCGGCGCAGCCGCCACCTGGGACTTCTACAAGAACACCTTCGGCCGCAACGGCATCAAGAACAACGGCGTCGGCGCCGCCAGCCGCGTCCACTACAGCAGCAACTACGTGAACGCGTTCTGGGACGACTCCTGCTTCTGCATGACGTACGGCGACGGCTCGGGCAACACCCACCCGCTCACCGCCATCGACGTCTCCGGCCACGAGATGAGCCACGGCGTCACCTCCGCCACCGCCGGGCTGATCTACTCGGGCGAGTCCGGCGGCCTCAACGAGGCCACCTCGGACATCTTCGGCACCATGGTCGAGTGGTACGCCAACCTGCCCGCCGACCCGCCGGACTACCTGATCGGCGAGAAGCTCAACATCAACGGCAACGGCACCCCGCTGCGCTACATGGACAAGCCGTCCAAGGACGGCCGCTCGGCCGACTACTGGTCCTCCACGGTCGGCAACAAGGACGTCCACTACTCCTCGGGCGTGGCCAACCACTTCTTCTACCTGCTGTCCGAGGGCAGCGGCGCCAAGGTCGTCAACGGGGTCAGCTACAACAGCCCGACCTCCAACGGCTCGACGGTGACCGGCATCGGCCGCAACAAGGCGGCCGCGATCTGGTACCGCGCGCTGACCGTCTACATGACCTCCACCACCAACTACAAGGCCGCCCGCACGGCGACCCTCAAGGCCGCCTCCGACCTCTACGGCGCCACCAGCGCCGAGTACAAGGCGGTGGGCGCGGCCTGGAGCGGGGTGAACGTCAACTAGCCGCCCCGGCGCCCACCAGCCACCACCGGTGAGAAACGGCGACAGGCTGCCGCGGCCCTTTGGGAGAGGAGGCCGTGGCAGCCTGTCGACCGTCCGCACGGAAGCGGGATCAGGCGGTGGCGGGCTGCAGTTCGCCGCGCTCCTCCCGGCCGAGCATCCGCTCGGCGAAGAAGCCGCCGAGCGGCAGCACCGAGAGCACGAAGAGCAGGGCGCCGCGCTTGACGTCCCACTTCTGCGCCTGCCAGGCCTGGATCCAGAAGACCACGTACAGGATGAACAGGATCCCGTGGACCATGCCCATCACCGGCACGGCGTCGAAGGACGTGGTCCGCTTCAGCACCGAGCAGATCAGCAGCAGGATGAAGGAGATCCCCTCGGGAGCGGAGACCAGGCGCAGGCGGTGGACGGCGCTGCTGTTCACGATGGATACCTCAATACGGGGGTCGGAGGCGCGGGCACGCTTGTGAAGCGACTCACAAGCCTTCCGGCCATTATCACCGAGCACACGTACGGGCCCCGGGCCGGGGGTGGCCACCGTGCCGGATGTCACAGCCGCGCGCCAGAACCCCGCCGGATGCGCCGGAGCGTCGCCCGTACCCCCTATCCTGCTGCCCGCGCGCCCGACGGAACCGGGCGTCACCGGCACCGCACCACGGGGGTAGCACCACATGTTCAAGCGTGACTGGGACCGCAGGACCTGCGCCAAGCGCGGCCACATCACCTACGCGCCGGCCGAGCCCGAGCTGGCCGCCCGGCTGCACACCGCCACCGCCGTCGGCGACGCCTGGCGCTGCCTGCGCTGCGGCGACTTCGCGCTCGGCGCCCCGCACGGCTCCGGCCCGGCGGCGGACGCCCCGCTGGTGCCGCGCGGCAAGGCGCTGCGGGACCTCTTCATCCTGCGCTTCCTGGCCGTCGAGCGGGTCCTGCGCGGCGTGATCATCATCCTGATGGCCTGGGGCGTCTGGAAGTTCTCCAACAGCCAGGAGGCCGTGCAGCGGATCTTCGAGGACGACCTCACGGTCTTCAAGCCGGTCACCGACCACTTCCACTGGGACCTCGACCACGCCCCGATCGTCGAGACCATCCGCAAGACCTTCGGCTACCAGAAGAAGACCCTGCTGGTCGTCGCGGGCGCGCTGGTCGCCTACGCGCTGATCGAGATCGTCGAGGCGGTCGGCCTCTGGCTGGGCAAGCGCTGGGCCGAGTACCTGACCGTGGTCGCCACCGCCGCCTTCCTCCCGCTGGAGGGCTACGAGCTGCACGAGCACGTCAGCGCGGTGAAGATCTGCACCCTGCTGCTGAACATCGCCGCGGTGCTCTGGATCATGCTCTCCAAGCGGCTGTTCGGCCTGCGCGGCGGCGTGGTGGCCTTCGAGGCGGAGCGCCACTCGGCCTCGCTGCTGGAGGTCGAGGAGGCCGCCGGGACGGTCCCGCACCCCGGCCACGGCCGCGGGGCGCACGCACGCTCCTGACCCGAACGACTGTCCCGAGTCCGTACCGGTCCGCCCCGGCCCTCTCGCCCGGCCGCCCCCGCGGCGGCTAGATTGCGGCCGTGGCACAGTTCAGACTCCAGGGATCGCGGGTGCTCGCCGTCGAGTTGGGCGGGGACGCCGTCAAGGCCCGGCACGGCTCGATGGTCGCGTACACCGGCCAGATGACCTTCAAGAAACTGACCGGCGGCGGGGACGGGCTGCGCGGCATGGTCGCCCGCAGACTCACCGGCGAGCGGATGACGGTCATGGAGGTGAAGGGGCAGGGCACCTGCTACTTCGCCGACCGGGCCACCGAGATCAACCTGGTCCGCCTCGACGGGGAGACGCTCTACGTCGAGGCGGACAACCTGCTCTGCACCGAGGCCGGGCTGCACACCGGCACCAGCTTCACCGGGCTGAACGGCGTCTCCTCGGGCAACGGCCTCTTCACCACCAAGGTGGAGGGGCACGGCTGGGCGGCCGTCACCTCCAACGGGCCGGCCGTCATCCTGCGGGTCGGCAAGGACATGCCGCTGCGGGTCGACCCCGGCGCGTACGTCGCGCACACCGGCAACCTGCACCGCAGCGTGAAGTCGGGCGCGGGCTGGACCACGGTGATCGGCGAGGGCGGCGGCGAGGCCGTGCAGGTCGAGTTCACCGGCGAGGGCCTGGTGTACGTCCAGCCCTCGGAGAAGGTCACCATCGGGGGTGACGTCTGATGGGCTTCACCCGGATCAACGGCAAGATGGTCGAGGCCCAGGTGGTGCCCGGTCAGCGGCTGTTCAGCCAGCGCGGGGCCATGCTCGGGTACACCGGCGACGTCCGCTTCACCCCGAACATCACCGGCGGCCAGGGCGGGGTGATGTCGATGATCGGCCGGCGGGTCGCCAACGAGGACACCCCGCTGATGACGGTCGAGGGCCAGGGCCGGGTGATGTTCGGCCACGGCGGCCACCATGTGCACGTGATCGACCTGGTCGGCGACACCCTGTTCGTCGAGGCGGACCGGCTGCTCGCCTTCGAGGGCACCCTGCGCCAGTCCACCGTCTTCCTCGGCTCGCAGGGCGGGGTGATGGGCATGGTCCGCGGCCAGGTCAGCGGGCAGGGCCTGTTCACCACCCGGCTGGAGGGGCAGGGCTCGGTCGCGGTGATGGCCCACGGCGGCGTCTTCGAGCTGCCGATCACCCCCGGCCAGTCGGTGCACGTCGACCCGCAGGCGTACGTGGCGCACCGCGGCGAGGTGCGCAACAAACTGTCCACCGCGATCGGCTGGCGCGAGATGATCGGCCGGGGCTCGGGCGAGGCGTTCCAGCTGGAGCTGTCCGGGCAGGGCACGGTGTACGTCCAGGCGAGCGAGGAGAAGCTCTGATGTCCCACCCGCCGCAGCCGCCGCAGCCGCCGTACGGGCAGTCGCCGCACGACCAGCAGACCCAGCCGGGCTTCACGCTGCCGCCGGACCACGGCCGCTCCGCGGGCCACCCGCCGCCGCCTCCCCCGCCACCGCCGCCGTCCTACCAGCCGCCGCAGCCCCAACAGTCGTACGCCCAGGAGCAGTTCGGCGGCCCGCAGGCCCCGCTGCCGACCACCCACGGCGGCACCGGCCCGGTGGTGTACGACGCGCACACCCTGCCGGCCAACGACAACGTCAACCCCTACGCCTTCGCCGTCGAGCTGAACGGCTCCTACTTCCTGCAGAAGGGCAAGATGGTCGCCTACTACGGCGACATCTCCTTCCGCGGCGTCGGCGCCGGGATGGTCGACCGGGTACTCGGCCAGCACTTCAACTCCCCGCTGCACGCCTCGGACTGGGTGGTCGCCCAGGGCTCCGGCCGGCTGCTGCTGGCCGACCGCGCCTTCGACCTCAACTCCTACGACCTGGACGACGGCAACCTGACCGTCCGCTCGGGCAACCTGCTCGCCTTCGACCCGACGCTGCGGCTCAAGCAGTCGATCATCCCGGGCTTCCTGACCCTGATCGGCACCGGCCGCTTCGTCGCCGCCTCCAACGGGCCGGTGCACTTCGTCGAGCCGCCGGTCCGGGTGGACCCGCAGGCCCTGGTCGGCTGGGCGGACTGCCCGGCGCCGTGCCACCACTACGACCACGACTACCTGCACGGGGTGGTCGGCGGCCTGCGCCGGCTGACCGGCATCGGCGGCGCCTCCGGCGAGGAGCACCAGTTCGAGTTCATCGGTGCCGGGCAGGTGCTGGTGCAGTCCAGCGAGACGCTGCTGGCCGAGCGCTCGGTCGGCCGGGTGGACGCCGAGGCCGGGGTCCCGGGCGGCGGGGTGCCGATCCAGCCGGGCCACGGCGGCAACCAGCCCAACGCACCGGGCCTCGGTAACCTGGGCGAACTCGGTCGGCGTTTCGGCCTGTAAACTTGTACAAGATTGAACTAAATCGGCTATGCTGGATCCCATGGATACGCACACGATCGACACTGCGGACAACCCTCCGCCGCAGCCCGAGGAGGAGACTCCCTGGCTGACCGCCAGGGAGCAGCGGATGTGGCGCGCCCATCTGGAGGTCGCCAAGCTGCTGGACTACCAGCTCAGCCGTGAACTCCAGCCCCACAACCTGGCGATCAACGACTACGAGATCCTGGTCGTGCTCTCCGAGGCCCCCGACCACCGGATGCGGATGACGGACCTCGCGACCGCCACCCTGCAGTCCAAGAGCCGGCTCTCGCACCAGATCACCCGGATGGAGAACGCCGGGCTGGTGCTGCGTCAGGAGTGCCCCGGCGACCGCCGCGGCCTCTACGCCCACCTCACCGAACAGGGCTGGGAGACCATGCAGCGGGTCGCCCCCGACCACGTGCGCAGCGTCCGGGCCCACTTCATCGACCGCTTCACCCCGGAGCAGCTCGACGCCCTCTACGCGGCCCTGGCCCCGGTCGCCGAACACCTCCGCGGCCTGCGCGGCAAGCCGTAGGGACTACATCCTTATCACCGGGGAGAACGTGAGAACGACGGCGGCCCCGCCGAGAGGGCGGGGCCGCCGGATGCGGTGCGCAGGACCGGTCAGCGGTCGAGGTCGATCGTGAAGCGCCTCGTGCCCGGACCGATCGTGTCGGCGTGGATCTGGCCACGGGCCCGGTCGAACTCCCCGGTGCCGCCGGTGATCGCGTTGTCGAAGGACGGCGGCGGGCCCGGGTTGAGGTTGCCGAAGACCATCCCCTGCGCGGAGATCTGGCCGTCCGCGAGGGTGTAGGTCACGACGCACTCCTCCGCTCCGCCGTTGTCGACGGTGGTGGTGGTGCAGGTGCCGTCGGTCTCGCCGACCTGATTGATGCCGTCCTTGTCGAAGAGGATCGAGCGGAAGACGGTCCGATCGCCCTGGGCCGGGGCGCCGCCGGGGTTGACCGGGAAGTGCGACTGCTGCGCGAGCCGGCCGATGAGGGTGATGACCCGGTCCCTGCCCATGGCCTGGGCGGAATCGGCGGTGGGGGGGGGGGGGGGGGGGAAGGGGGTGTGGGCGGAGAAGGGGGTCAGCGCCGTTTCCGTTCCGCCACGAGCCGC
>NZ_JBVHYH010000024.1:21042-108275 GCF_055569135.1 Kitasatospora sp. NPDC029367 | reverse complement strand
GCCGCGATCGTCACCCGGGTGTGGTCCAGCGTCTTCATCGCCGTCGCGAAGCCCGTGCCCTCCGCACCGATCATCCGGTCCGCCGGGATCCGCACGTTGTCGAAGTACACCTCACGCGTCGGCGACCCCTTGATCCCCAGCTTCTTCTCCGGCGCCCCGAACGACACCCCCGCATCGCCCTTCTCCACCACGAACGCCGAGATCCCCTTCGACCGCAGCGAAGGATCGGTCACCGCCATCACCGTGTAGAACTCGGAGACACCCGCGTTGGTGATCCAGCGCTTCACCCCGTTCAGCACCCAGAAGTCCCCGTCGCGCACCGCCCGGGTCTTCATCCCCGCCGCGTCCGAGCCCGCCTCCGGCTCCGACAGGCAGTACGAGAACATCCCCTCACCCCGCGCCAGCGCCCCCAGGTACTTCGCCTTCAACTCCTGCGAACCCGACAACTGCACCGGCAGCGAGCCCAGCTTGTTCACCGCCGGGATCAACGACGACGAGCCGCACACCCGCGCGACCTCCTCGATCACGATCACCGTCGCCAGCGCGTCCGCCCCCGCACCACCGAACTCCTCCGGCACGTGCACCGCGTGCAGATCGTTGCCCGTCAGCGCGTCCAACGCCTCCTGCGGGAACCGCCCCTGCTCGTCCACCTCCGCCGCGAACGGAGCGATCTTCGCCTCGGCCAGCGAACGCACCGCCTCACGGAGCATCTCGTGCTCCTCGGAGATACGGAAGAGATCGAAGTCAGCCGCCCCTGCGCTGCCCGCCATGATGCCTGCCTCGTCGTCCAGTGGCCGACGCAGACCGTTGTCCGATCGGCGTCGGATCCGAGTCGAATCGCGGTTAACTACCGTTCAGTAGAGATCCTAGGGCTCCGACCTGCGGCTGCCTAGCGTCCTCGGCGAGCGGGCGATCGGTACCGACCCGAGCGGGACGGATAGCATCAGGGCACCCGCTACTGGCCGAACCCGCAACTCAAGGGGAACCCCGTGACCCTCCGCATCTCCGTGATCGGCACCGGCTACCTCGGCGCCACGCATGCCGCCGCGATGGCCGAGTTCGGCTTCGAGGTGCTGGGTCTGGACATCGATCCCGAGAAGATCGCGATGCTCACCGCGGGCCGGGTCCCGATGTACGAGCCGGGCCTGTCCGAGCTGCTGCTCAAGCACGTGGCCGGGCACGAGGGCTCGACCGGGCGGCTGCGCTTCACCACCTCCGCCAAGGAGGCCGCGGAGTTCGCGGACGTCCACTTCGTCTGCGTCAACACCCCGCAGCGCAAGGGCGAGTTCGCCGCCGACATGTCGTACGTGGACACCGTGATCGACGAGCTCGCCCCGCACCTGACCCGCCCGGCCCTGGTGGTCGGCAAGTCCACCGTCCCGGTCGGCTCGGCGGCCCGGCTGGCCGAGCGGCTGGCCGCGCTGGCGCCGGTCGGCACGGACGCCGAACTCGCCTGGAACCCCGAGTTCCTGCGCGAGGGCTTCGCCGTCCAGGACACCCTGCGGCCGGACCGGATCGTGGTGGGCGCCCAGAGCGAGCGGGCCGAGCGGCTGCTGCGCGAGGTGTACGCGGAGCCGATCGCGGCCGGGGTGCCGTTCCTGGTCACCGACTACGCGACCGCCGAGCTGGTGAAGGCCGCCGCCAACTCCTTCCTGGCCACCAAGATCTCCTTCATCAACGCGATGGCCGAGGTCTGCGAGGCTGCCGGCGCCGACGTCACGCTGCTCTCCACCGCGCTCGGGCACGACGAGCGGATCGGCCGCAAGTTCCTCAACTCCGGCCTCGGCTTCGGCGGCGGCTGCCTGCCCAAGGACATCCGCGCCTTCATGGCCCGGGCCGGCGAGCTCGGCGCCGACCAGGCGCTGACCTTCCTGCGCGAGGTCGACTCGATCAACATGCGGCGCCGCTCGCGGATGGTCGAGCTGGCCCGCGAGCAGTGCGGCGGCGGCTTCCTGGGCCGCCGGGTCGCCGTCCTCGGCGCCGCCTTCAAGCCCAACTCGGACGACATCCGGGACTCCCCCGCACTCAACGTGGCCGCCCAGATCCAGCTCCAGGGCGCCCAGGTCACCGTCTACGACCCCAAGGCCGTGGAGAACGCCCGCAAGATGTTCCCCTCCCTGGCCTACGCCGACTCCGCCGTGGAGGCCGCCGAGGGCGCCCACGTCGTCCTCCACCTCACCGAGTGGGCCGAGTTCCGCGAGCTCGACCCGGCCGAGCTCGGCGCCGTGGTCGCCGAGCGCCGGCTGCTCGACGGCCGCAACGTCCTCGACGCCGACGCCTGGCGCGCCGCCGGCTGGACCTACCGCGCCCTGGGCCGCCCCAGCTGACACCCGAGCCGCGCACCGACCTGGCCGCCCGCTCCGGACCTTCCCGGAGCGGGCGTTTGGCCGGCTGTCCGACTACCACGCCGCCTCAGGAACTCGGGCGCTCCCAGATGACAGTGCCTCCTGACCTCACCGATGCGGGAACGAACGGCCCATCGGACTTCACGTTCAGATGCCATCCGTTGCTGAAGACCACGCGCAGTGCGCCGCTCTTGAAGCCGACGGCCGACAGAATGCTCGCACCCACGGCCTGTTGGATCTGCCCCTTGTCACGCTGGTCGAGCGTGCTGGGAGCGGCACCTGGCGCCGTTACCGGGCCTTCTGTCCACAGAGCACCGCAGCCAACGATGACCTCGCCAGACGGCTCAAGCGCGAAACGAAACTTATCGCCCCAGGCGATATCCACCACGCGATGGCCCCGCAGCGGGAGGATCGACCGGTCCACAGATTCACTCATTTCATTCGGCTTGTGCACCGCCAGTGGCAGCGCGGCGTCGACAATCTCATCGGCTCATCCACGCCACAAGCACTCTGCGTACGGGATTGGTAACAGGTTCGCCCTCTGTGGCCCAGGAGCACGGGCTGATCACACCTGACGTAGACCAGGGCTTGTCAGCTGGAGCACAGCTGACAAGCCCTGCAACTCGCAAGATCTAACGGCCCCATCCCGCCAAACCGAGGCGGGGGATCTCGATGGCAGGGCACTTGTCCATCACCATGGCGAGCCCGGCTGCCTGCGTCCGCTCGTACGCGACTTCGTCGATCACGCCGAGCTGGAACCAGACGGCCTTGGCGCCGATGGCGGCCGCCTCGTCCGCGACCTCCCCGGCGAGGTCGGACCGGACGAAGACGTCCACGACGTCGACCTCGAAGGGGATGTCAGCGAGGGACGCGTAGCCCTTCTCGCCGTGCACCGTCTCTGCCTTCGGGTGCACCGGCACGATGCGCTTGCCGAAGCGCTGGAGTACCTCGGCGACGCCGTAGGCCGCCCGTCGCTGGTTGGACGACAGGCCCACGACGGCCCAGGTGTCCCCAGACTCGGTAAGGATCTTCCGGACCGTCTCCGGGTCGCCGTACATGCCCTGCCTCCTCGCAGCCGAGAACCGAGAACTCACCTCTCCCAGCGCCACCCCTCCCCCGGCCATTCCCGGCCGGGAGCTGGGCGGATCAGCGCCCCTGGGCCCGCGGATCAGCGGATCAGCGGATCAGCGGGCCGACGCCGGGGTCAGCCGTCGAGCTGGGCGATGGTTGCGATGGAGGGACGGCGGCTGGTGCGCAGGGTGGCGGCGACGGACTCGGCGTCGCGCAGGGCGCGGACGGCGTTGTGCCAGGTGAGCTTGGCGAGGTCGGCCTCCGACCAGTGGCGGCCGAGGAGTTCGGCGACCAGGTTGGGGTAGCCGGCCACCGAGTCGAGGCCGTCGGGCAGGAAGGCGGTGCCGTCGAAGTCGCCGCCGATGCCGATGTGGTCGATGCCCGCGACCTCGCGCATGTGGTCGAGGTGGTCGGCGACGGTCGACGGGGTGGCGATCGGGCGCGGGTTGGCGGCCTCGAAGGCGCGCTGGCGCTCCATCGCGGGCGGGGTGGTGTCCAGCGGGTGGAAGCCGTGGGCGCGCATGTTCTCGTCGGCGGCCAGGGTCCACTCGATGGCGGCGGGGAGGATGAACTTCGGGACGAAGGTGGCCATCGCGACGCCGCCGTTGGCGGGCAGCTGGGCCAGCACGTCGTCCGGGATGTTGCGGGGGTGCTCGCAGACCGCGCGCGAGGAGGAGTGCGAGAAGATCACCGGCGCCTCGGTGACCCGCAGGGCGTCCCGCATGGTGTCGGCGGAGACGTGCGAGAGGTCGACCAGCATGCCGAGCCGGTTCATCTCCCGGACGACCTCCTCGCCGAACTTCGTCAGCCCGCCGGCCACCGGCTTGTCGGTCGCGGAGTCGGCCCACGGCACGTTGTCGTTGTGGGTGAGCGTCAGGTAGCGCACGCCGAGCTCGTACAGGGCGCGCAGGGTGGCGAGCGAGCAGTCGATCGAGTGGCCGCCCTCGGCGCCCATCAGCGAGGCGATCCGGCCCTCGGCGCGGGCGGCCTCCATGTCGGCGGCGGTGCGGGCCAGGCGCAGCCGGTCCGGGTAGCGCTCGACCAGGGCGTGGACGAAGTCGACCTGCTCCAGGGTGGCGCTGACGGCGTGGTCGCCGGCCAGCGAGGCCGGCACGTAGACGGACCAGAACTGCGCGCCGACCCCGCCCTCGGAGAGACGGGCGAGGTCGGTGTGCAGGCGGTCGCTCTGGTCGGCGGCGAGGTCGAGCGCGCCGAGGTCGTACCCGGCCTGCTCGCGCATCGCCCAGGGGAGGTCGTTGTGGCCGTCCACCACGGGGGCGGTGCGCAGCAGGGCGCGGGCGCGGTCCAGGCGCTCCGAAAGGTCGGCGCGCTCCGAAAGGTCCGAGCGGTCCGAGCGGTCCTGGGGGGTGAGGGAGTCCGAAGTCATACCGGCTGTTCTACCCCACCCCCACCGGGGCGCTTACTTGCCGAAGCCGAAGGACGGCGAGCCGGCCACCTTGGCGCGGAGCTTCTTGCCCTTCTCGGTGGCCTGGCTGTTCAGCTCGGCCTGGAACTCGGCCATCCGCTCGGTGAGTTCCGGGTCGAAGGCGGCGAGCATCCGCACCGCGAGCAGGCCCGCGTTGCGCGCGCCGGCCACCGAGACGGTCGCCACCGGCACGCCGGCCGGCATCTGGACGATCGACAGCAGGCTGTCCATGCCGTCCAGGTAGCGCAGCGGCACCGGCACGCCGATGACCGGCAGCGGGGTGACGGAGGCCAGCATGCCCGGCAGGTGGGCCGCGCCGCCGGCACCGGCGATGATCGCCTTGAGGCCGCGCCGGTGGGCCTGCTCGCCGTACGCGACCATCTCGCGGGGCATCCGGTGGGCGGAGACGACGTCCACCTCGTACGGGATCTCGAACTCGTCCAGGGCCTGGGCGGCGGCCTCCATGACCGGCCAGTCGGAGTCCGAGCCCATCACGATGCCGACGACGGGGCTCGTAGCGGTGGAGGTCATTCGGTGATCGTTCCTCGCAGGTAGGCAGCCGCGTGGCGGGCGCGCTCGCGGACGTCGTCGAGGTCGTCCCCGAAGACGTTGACGTGGCCGACCTTGCGGCCGGGCTTCACGTCCTTCCCGTACATGTGGATCCGCAGCCCGGGGTCGCGGGCCATGCAGTGCAGGAAGGCGTGGTACATGTCCGGGTACTCGCCGCCGAGGACGTTGACCATGACCGTCCACTTGGCGCGCGGCCGGGGGTCGCCGAGCGGGAGGTCGAGGACGGCCCGCAGGTGGTTCTCGAACTGCGAGGTGACCGCGCCGTCCTGGGTCCAGTGCCCGGAGTTGTGGGGGCGCATGGCCAGCTCGTTGACCAGGATCCGGCCGTCCCGGGTCTGGAACAGCTCGACGGCGAGGTGGCCGACGATGCCGAGGTCGCCGGCGATCCGCAGGGCGAGCTGCTGGGCCTCGTCGGACAGGGCGGGGTCGAGGTCCGGCGCGGGGGCGGTGACCTCGGCGCAGACGCCGTTCTCCTGGACGCTCTCGACGACCGGGTAGGCGACGGCCTGGCCGCTGGGCGAGCGGACCACGTTGGCGGCCAGCTCGCGGACGAAGTCGACCTTCTCCTCGGCCAGCACGGGGACGCCGGCCAGGAACGGCGCCTGGGCCTCCTGCTCGTTGTCGACGACCCACACGCCCTTGCCGTCGTAGCCGCCGCGCACGGTCTTGAGCACGACGGGGTACCCGCCCGCCCGTCGCCCACCCCCGCCCTCGGCCGACAGGGCTTCGCCCTGGTCCGCCTTGAGCTCGTTCGCGAAGGCGGTGACGTCGGCCGGGTCGGCGACGATCCGGTGCCGGGGGCAGGGCACCCCGATGGAGTCGAGCTTGGCCCGCATCACGCCCTTGTCCTGGGCGTTGACCAGCGCCTCCGGGCCGGGGCGGACGGCGATGCCGTCGGCCTCCAGGGCCCGCAGGTGCTCGGTGGGGACGTGCTCGTGGTCGAAGGTGATCACGTCGCACCCGGCCGCGAAGCGGCGCAGGGTGTCGAGGTCCCGGTAGTCACCGAGGACGACGTCGGAGACCACCTGTGCGGCGGAGTCCTGGGGGGTGTCGGCGAGGAGCTTGAACCTGACCCCGAGCGGGATGCCCGCCTGGTGTGCCATGCGGGCCAGCTGCCCGCCACCGATCATGCCCACCACTGGAAAATTCACATTGCCCGGGGAAGTCACCTCGCCAGGATATCCGGGCCGGTGGGGGGCCATGGAGCCGCGGTGGGGGTGTGAGTAGTGGACGCGCGTAGATGTCAACCCCTCCCCCGGACGGCTGAGCCGTTCGGTGGAAGCGGGTAGCCTGGACGGCTAGGTCCTCGTCCGCGCGGTCGGATCATGTGCGTGCACGCAGGGCTCAAGGGGTGTCCCCGGCCCAGTGGGACGCCCTTTTCCCCGCAGGTACATGGAGGCCACCCGGTATGGCGACGACCACAGCTTCGAACCCCTCACTCATGCAGAGGGTGCGTGGGATCAGGGGCGAGGTCGTGAAGTTCGGCATCGTCGGCCTGAGCGGGGTCGTGGTCAACTTCGCCGTCTTCTGGGTCTGCAACATCGGCCTGGGCATCGCCTCGCTGCGGTCCAACATCGCCGCTACGGTGATCGCGATCGCCACCAACTACCTCGGCTACCGCTACTGGCTGTACCGGGACCGCGACGCCGCCTCGCGCAAGCGGGAGATCACCCTCTTCCTGGTGTTCAGCGGCTTCGGCATGCTGATCGAAACCGGTGTACTCGGCTTCTCCCAGTACATCCTGGGCCTGGACTCGAACTTCGAGAAGATGGGCGCCAAGGTCGTCGGCCTCGCCATCGCCACCGTGTTCCGCTTCGTCTCGTACCGCACCTGGGTCTTCAAGGCGCTGCCCGAGCCGGTCCAGCCGACCACCGAGGGTGCCAGCGGCCAGGAGCTGGCCGCCCAGGCCGAGCTGATGCTGGCCGCCGAGCAGATCCGCTACGCCAAGGCCGAATAGCCGAGTAGCCGGGCAGGCACCCCACTCCCCCTCCCCTTGCCGGGTCCGCTTGCCGGGCCCGCCCCCGCGAGAGGACAGTGGTTACCGAGGGCGAGTACGGCCGGCGGACGATCGAGAGGCCGAGGGGGTCCCAGGAGGCTCGCCATGGCGTTCGTCCAGATCATCGACTGCAAGACCGACCGGCTCGACGACCTCAACCGGCTCATGGACACCTGGGTCGAGGCCTCCCAGGGCCGGCGGACCGCCTCGCACGCGGTCGTCGGCACCGACCGCTCGGATGCCCGCCACGTGGTGGAGATCGTGGAGTTCCCCTCCTACGAGGAGGCGATGCGCAACTCGAAGCTCCCCGAGACGGACCGAATCTTCCGCGAGATGGTGGCGCTCTGCGATGCGCCGCCCACCTTCACCGACCTGGACGTGGTCCGCGACGTCCGGCTCGACGGGGCCCACTGACCCCGCCCGGCGCTCGCACCCCGCCCGGTCCCCGTGCGCCTGCCCCGCTCAGTCCTCGTGGCTGCGCCCGAGGAACAGCGCGAACACCGGGGGCTGCAACGAGAGCAGCTCCAGCCGCCCGCCGTCCGCCTCCGCGAGGTCGCGGGCGACGGCCAGGCCGATGCCGGTGGAGTTGCGGCCGCTGACGGCCCGCTCGAACACCCGGTTGCCGAGGTCGGCCGGCACTCCGGCGCCCTGGTCCTGCACCTCGACCACCACCGAGGTGCCGGAGGGCCGCACCCGCAGGGTGATCGTCCCGGCGCCGTGCATCAGTGAGTTCTCGATCAGGGTGGCGAGCACCTGGGCGACCGTCCCCGGGGTGCCGACCGCGGTGACCCCGTGCAGGCCCTCCAGGGACAGCACCCGGCCCTGCTCGCGCAGCGTCGGGCCCCACTCCTCCACCTGCTGCTTGATCACCTCGTCCAGGTCGAAGGCGACGGCGGTGGGGCTGCGCGGGTCGCGCTGGGTGGTGAGCAGCCGCTGGACCACGTCGGTGAGCCGTTCGACCTGCTGGAGGGCGATGGTCGCCTCCTCCTTGACGGTCTCCGGCTCCTCCGCGAGGGCGGTGATCTCCTCCAGCCGCATCGACAGCGCGGTGAGCGGGGTGCGCAGCTGGTGCGAGGCGTCGGCGGCGAGCCGGCGTTCGGCGGTGAGCATCCGGGCGATCCGCTCGGCGCTGGTGTCCAACACCTCGGCGATCCGGTCGAGTTCGGGCACCCCGTACCGGCGGTTGCGCGGGCGCGGGTCGCCGGAGCCGAGCCGTTCGGCGGTCTCGGCGAGGTCGGTGAGCGGCCGGGCGAGGCGCTTGGCCTGCCAGACGGCGAGCGCGACGGCGGCCTGGACGGCGAGCAGGGCGACCACGCCGAGCAGCAGCAGGTTGTTGGCGATGTCGTGGTCGACGTCCTCGCGGGACTGCTCGACGGTGACGATCTCGCCGCTGGTGCCGTGTTCGGCGGCCCGCAGCAGGTGGTTCCCGGCGGGCGGGCGGCCGGCCGAGAGCACCTGCTGGCCGGGGATCTGCACCTCGACGTAGCTGCCCTCGGTGACCTGGCTCTCGAAGACCCGCCCCTCCTTGACCGACTCACCGGCGGCGAGCCGGCTCTCGACCAGGGCGAGCACCCGGACGGCGGTCGAGTCCACCCGGTCCTGGGCCGCGTCGACGATGCTGCGCTTCTCGACCAGGGCGAGCGGCACGCAGAACACCACGACGACCACCAGGACGACGACCAGCAGCGAGTTGATCATCCTGCGTTTCACGCTGCTGCTCCCCGAGGTGTTCCACTGCACCGGCCGCCACCCGGCCACGATCTCCGTACGCGGCTAATTCTTCTCGAACCGGAAGCCGACCCCGCGCACGGTGGCGATGTAGCGCGGGTTGGCCGCGTCGTCGCCGAGCTTCTTGCGGAGCCAGGAGATGTGCATGTCCAGGGTCTTGGTCGAGGTCCACCAGGTGGTGTCCCAGACCTGCCGCATGATCTCCTCGCGGGTGACCACCCGGCCGGCGTCGCGGACCAGGACGCGCAGCAGCTCGAACTCCTTGGCGGAGAGGGTCAGCTCCTCCTCGCCGAGCCAGGCGCGGTGGGACTCGATGTCGATCTTCACCCCGTGCGCGCCGGTGGTGAGCTGGTCGACGTTGCCGCGCCGGAGCAGGGCCCGGACGCGGGCGAGCAGCTCGGCCAGGCGGAAGGGCTTGGTCACGTAGTCGTCGGCGCCGGCGTCCAGGCCGACCACGGTGTCCACTTCGTCGGCGCGGGCGGTCAGCACCAGGACGGGGCAGCTCTTGCCGTCGGCGCGCAGGCGGCGGCAGACCTCGAGGCCGTCCATCTCGGGCAGGCCGAGGTCGAGGACGACGAGGTCGACCTCCTCGGTGAGGCCGGCGGCGAGTGCGGTCGGCCCGTCCTCGCGGACGAGCACCTCATAGCCCTCGCGTCGCAGGGCCCGGGCGAGAGGTTCGGAGATCGCCGGATCGTCCTCGGCGAGCAGCACACAGGTCATGTGGTGATGGTAGTCGTCTCGCGTATGCCCGTACCCCCTGTGAGGTAGTTCACAGAGCGTGATCGTTATAGAAGGGCCCTTCGGAGGCCAATAGGGCGCTGCGGACCGACCGTTCGGCGAAGAATCCCCGATTGGATCTTTGAACCGAAGGAAGACACGCCCGCCTACCATGGATCAATCGGGCAGATCTGTTGCCAACTTTGTTATTAAGCAGAGTGATTCGCGATGTTTGTCATCTGATAACGCCAAATATCGCCACGTAGAGTGGTTCAGGTCCACGTCCGCCGCCACCCCCCTAGGCGGACGCTGTCAGGCAAGGAACGACTACACATGGCGTCTACCACCCGGGCCGCCGACCTCGCGTCGGCCTCCCCCAGCGGCAAGACCTTCCTCGGGCACCCCCGAGGTCTCGCCACGCTGTTCATGACCGAGATGTGGGAGCGCTTCTCCTACTACGGCATGCGCGCCCTGCTGATCTACTACCTGGTCTCCGGCGGTGCCGACGCGGCAGCCGGCAGCCAGGGCGGCGGCCTCGCGATGAAGGCGACGATGGCCACGGCCATCTACTCCGTCTACGTCTCCATGGTCTACCTCATGGCGTACCCGGGCGGCTGGTTCGGCGACCGGGTCTGGGGCGCCCGCAAGACCGTCACCGTCGCCGGTTTCGTGATCATGGCGGGCCACCTCGCGCTGGCCGTTCCGGGCCAGGCGGCGTTCTTCGTCGGCCTGCTCCTGGTCGCGGTCGGCTCCGGGCTGCTCAAGGCCAACATCTCCACGATGGTCGGCCACCTGTACGACGGCCCCGAGGACCCGCGCCGCGACGGTGGTTTCACCGTCTTCTACATGAGCATCAACCTCGGCGCCTTCGCCGCCCCGTTCATCATCGGAACGGTCGGCAAGGAGTACAACTGGCACCTGGGCTTCGCGCTGGCCGCGGTCGGCATGGGCCTCGGCCTGACCCAGTTCCTCATGGGCACCCGCCACCTGAGCCCGAAGAGCAGCGTCGTCCCCAACCCGCTGCAGGGCGCGGAGCGCAAGAGCCTGCTGATGAAGGCCGGCGCCGTGATCCTGGCGGGCGTCGTCTTCTACGCCGCCGTCATCGCGCTCGGTGTCTACACCCTGAACTGGGCGCTCGTCCCGCTGACCATCGCCGGTCTGGCCATCCCGGTCGTCGTACTGGTCCGGATCAAGCGCGACAAGCAGCTGGACGCCGGCGAGCAGTCCAAGATGACCGCCTACATCTGGTTCTTCGTCGCGGCCGCCGCGTTCTGGATGATCTACGACCAGGGCGGGTCCACCCTGTCCCTGTTCGCGGACAAGAACACCGCGGACTCGGTCCTCGGCTTCGGCTTCTCGTCCACCTGGTACCAGTCGCTGAACCCGCTGTTCGTGATGGCGCTCGCGCCGGTCTTCGCCTGGCTGTGGCTGTGGCTGGCCCGCCGCAACAAGGAGCCCAACACCATCACGAAGTTCGCGATGGGCCTGGTCCTGATCGGCGCCTCGTTCTTCATCTTCATCGTCCCGATGAACATGGCCGGCGACGGCACCAAGGTCTCCCCGATGTGGCTGGTCTCGATCTACATGATCCAGACCATCGGCGAGCTGTGCCTCTCCCCGGTCGGCCTCTCGGTCACCACCAAGATGGCGCCGCAGAAGTACGCCTCCCAGATGATGGGCGTCTGGTTCCTCGCCGTCACCGCTGGTGACTGCACCACCAGCCTCCTGTCGCTGGCCGGCGTCAACCTGGACGGCACCGGCATCATCGCGATGCAGGCCGCCCTCGCCTGCCTCGCGGGCTTCGCGGTCTACAGCTACCGCAAGCGCGTCCAGTCGCTCATGGGCGGCGTGCACTGACGCCGCTCCGATGAGGCCGGGCCCTTGAGGCCCCGGGGCCGCCGTGGATTCCTGAGATCCGCGGCGGCCCCGGTCGTTTCTCCTGCCGCGACGGGGGCGGGGGTTGCCGCGACGGGTCGGTGGTTGCCGCGACGGGGTCGGGGGCTGCGCGACGGGGTCGGTGGTTGCCTCGACGGGTCGGGGGTTGCCTCGACGGGGTCGGTAATTGCCTCGACGGGGCCGGGCCGGGTGTGCCTATGGTCCCGGCATGACGACTCTCCCCGGCCCGGCGGCCGACTCGCTGCCCCGCCAGCTGGCCCGCACCCAGCGCTTCACCCTGGGCGTCCCGACCCGACCGGAGCCCTCCGCCGACGGCTCGACGGTGCTGTTCCTGCGCAGCTGGACCGGCACCGACCCGGTCACCTGCCTCTGGGCCCTGGACACCGCGACCGGCGAGGAGCGGCTGGTCATCGACCCGACCGCGCTCAGCAGCACCAGCGGCATCGACTCGTACAGCACCGACGCCACCGGCCGGTACGCCGCCTTCGCGCTGGACGGCACGCTGTGGCTGGCCGACACCACCACGGGTTCGGCCCGCCCGATCGCCACCGCCCGTGAACCGCGGGAGGTAAGGCTCGACCCGACCGGCCGCCGGATCGCCTACGTCAGCGGCGGCGCCCTGCGGACGGTCGCCGCGGACGGCACGGACGACCGCGCAGTGGCGGAGCCCGAGGCCGAGGACGTCACGTACGGCCTCGCCGAGTACGTCGCCGCCGGGGAGATGGACCGCGACCGCGGGTACTGGTGGTCCCCCGACGGCACCGCGCTGCTGGTCGCCCGGGTCGACGAACGTGCCGTCGCCCGGTGGTTCCTGGCCGACCCCACCGAGCCGGGACACTCCCCGCGCGCCGTCCGCTACCCGCTGGCCGGCACCGCCAACGCCGAGGTCACCCTCTGGCTGCTGGGCCTCGACGGCCGCCGCACCCGTACGGAGGTCCGCTGGGACCGCGCCGCCTTCGAGTACGTGACCGCCGCCGGCTGGGACGACCACGGGCCGTACGCCGCCGTGCAGAGCCGCGACCAGCGCACCGTACGGACCTTGGCGATCGGGGCGGACGGCGCGACCCGGGTGCTCGCCGAACGGACCGACCCGCACTGGGTGGAGCTGCTCCCCGGCCTGCCGGTGCGGACGGCGGGCGGGGCACTGGTCGACACCGCCGACGAGGGCGACACCCGGTACCTGACCGTCGACGGCGAACCGGTCACCCCGGGCGGGCTGCAACTGCGGGGCGTCGTCGGGACGGCGGGCGAGCGGGTGCTGTTCACCGCCTCCGAGGAGCCGACCGAGACCCACCTGTGGGCCTACGAACCCGCCTCCGGCATACGGCAGTTGAGCAGCGGACCGGGCGTCCACGGCGGCACCGAGCGGGGCGGCACGCTGGTCCTCACCACGGGCACCCGCGCAACCGTTCTCCGGCCCGGTGGTCCGGCCCACCCGCTCACCTCGTACGCCGAGCAGCCCGTCGTCACCGCCCGGCCCGAGCTGCTCCGCCTCGGCCCGCGCGAACTGCGCGCCCACCTCTTCCTGCCCACCGACCACCGGCCGGGCGACGGTCCGCTGCCCGTACTGCTCGACCCGTACGCGGGGCCGGCCATGCAGAAGGTCACCAGGGACGGTGCCTGGTACGAGCAGGTGTCCCAGTGGTTCGCCGACCAGGGCTTCGCGGTGCTGGTGGTGGACGGCCGCGGCACCCCGGGGCGCGGGCCGCGCTGGGACAAGGCGGTCTGGGGCGACAAGGCCGGGCCCGCGCTGGAGGACCAGATCGAGGGCCTGCACGAGGCCGCCCGGCTGCGGCCAGGCCTGCTCGACCTCGACCGGGTCGCCATCCGTGGCTGGTCCTACGGCGGCTTCCTCGCCGCCCTGGCGGTGCTGCGCCGCCCGGACGTCTTCCACGCCGCCTCCGCCGGGGCCGCGCCGACCGACCACCGGCTGTACGACACCCACTGGCAGGAGAAGTTCCTCGGCCACCCCGACGAGCACCCCGAGCACTACGACTCCTGCGACCTCGTCAACGAGGCACCGAAGCTGAGCCGCCCCCTTCTGCTGATTCAGGGCCTGGCGGACGACAACGTCTTCCCCGTCCACACCCTGCGGCTCTCTGCCGCCCTGCTCGCCGCCGGCCGCCCGCACGAGGTCCTGCCGCTGCGCGGCACCGGACACCGGCCGACCGACGAGGCGGTGGCGGAGAACCTGCTACTGCACGAACTGGCCTTCCTGCGCCGATCGTTGGGCGAGAGGTGAGCGAAGCCCACGCCACCGAGCGCCGGAGCCTGGTCACTGGCGCTTAGAAAGCACCTGCACGCGCAGGAAGTCGGCTGAGCCGACTTCCTGCGCCGGACAGGGACTGGGCGAGCGGCCGGCCGAGGGTCAGCACGACTGACGACTGATCGGTTGCCGGTGTGATTCCTGCACTCCCTCGGGGAGTTCGCCCGCGCAACCAGAACGGCCGAACTTCTCGGCTCCGGCGCCGGTCAGCCTCGGAGTGGGACCGGGTTCTCCGGGGAGTCGAGCCACACGGTGTGGCCTTCGGGGCCGACCGTAAGACCGAACCGGTTCAAGTCGGGGCGGCCCTGGTCGTCCCACCAGCGCCAGGCGGCCTCCACCTCGTCCCAGAGGCTGCGGGGGCCGGACTGGTACACCTCGTACTCGGTGCGGCCGGGCTGGTAGTCGGCAGAGGCCCATGATTGGGTGTCCCGGCTGTAGAGCCAGAGCGTGTAGGCGCCGTCGTCGTAGCGCTCCGCCCGCCAGAACGCGCCGGGGACGGCGGAGCCGATGACGAACTGCTCGAACCACCCGCCGGTGTCCGGAGGGGCGAGAGTGGTGGTGGCCCTCACGCCATCGGCGGGCCACGGCTTCCCGTGCAGGTAGTCCTCGAAGGACGGCCGGTCGGTGCGCTGTTGGCGCAGCCGCATGAACGCCGAGCTCCGGGTGAACCGGCCGCCGGCACTGGTGCCGTCAGCGTCGACGGTCAGCCGGACGATCTGCTCGCCGCCGTACTCGGTGCCGAACGGAGCCACGATGATCCCGCCGGGCACCGTCTGCTCCAGCCACGCGCGGGGGATCTCCAGCAGCGAGCAGGTGGCGATGATCCGGTCGTAGGGAGCGCCGTCCGGCCAACCGTGCCGTCCGTCGCCTTCGACGACGGTCGGCGCGAGTCCGGCCAGGTCCAGGTTCGCGCGGGCGCCTCGGGCGACGTCGGGGTCGTACTCGACGGTCACCACGTTGGGGCCGCCCAGGCGGTGGGCCAGCAGGCCCGCGTTCCAGCCGGTGCCGGCGCCGACCTCCAGCACCCGGTCGCCGGGGCGCACGTCGAGGTCCTGGAGCATCGAGAACACCATGGTGGGCATGGAGTTGGACGAGGTCGGGGTCGTGCCGAGTCCGTCCCCTTCGTGGTCCCCGTCGTCCCACTGTGTGGTCAGCGGGATGTCGGAGTAGACCGCCCGCCGCCACCCCTCCGGGTCCTGCGATCGGTACACCACGGAGTTCTGCCGGGTGCCGTCCGCGATGCCCGGCCAGATGCGGTCCGGGACGAACAGCTCGCGGGGCACGGCCTTGAAGGAGGGAAGCCAGTCCGAGGTGAGCGCGCCGCCGGCCACCAGCGCGGAGGCGAGCCCCTGGGGGCCCGCCTCCTTGTGCGTCCCGCTGGTCACTTGCCGCTGCCGCCCGCCGGGGAGGAGCCGTCGGAGGTGTTGCCACCCTCGTCGGATCCGCCTCCGCCGTGCCCGGCGCCCTTGTTGCTGTCGTCCTGCTGCCCGCCGCCCTTGCCGTCGCCGGACCCGCCGCCGCGCTTGCCCATGTTCTTCCCCTTCCGCTGTCGGTCCGGCCGAGGTGGATCCCTCTGCCATCTGCCTTACCGGCACAGGCGACGTTACGGAGGGTGAGGCGCCGGCCTCCACGAACTTGCATGAGCTTGCACGCCAATTACTGTGCCAGATAGTTGTATTGACTACATGTCTGCTGGCTGGACAAGCTTGTGCAAGCCCGAGCAAGCACCTAGACCAGGGAGCCGGCCATGGCCGTGGAGTTCGTTGGCATCGACCCCAACACCGACCGGGACCACTGCCCCACCGTGTGGGTTGACCCGGAGGCCCGGGAGATCCTCTTCCAGGGGTGGAACCCGCGCCCCCAGACTCAGGCGGAATGCGAAGGGAGCAGCCCCGCAAACGGCCCGGTACCCGCCGATGAGTCCATCGTCAGGCTTCCTGCCCGGATGGTCCCCATGATCCGGGAGGCGTGTGATGTCATCGAGCGTGCCCAACTTCGCTGAACTCCTTGAGCAATGCCGGCGGTCCGCCGTCCATCTGGAACTGCGGGACTCCTACGCCCCGACGGAGCGGTTCGAGGCGTGGCAGCGCGGTGAGCGGATCAACTGGGAGGACCGCGCGTCCTGGTGGCATCCCTATGACCAGCTGATCACGGACACCGTGGCCCGGGGCGTGGTCATCCGTCGGGCTCGGGTCGTATCCGAGCCCGTGTCCGAGTACATCCGGTGGGAGCACTACGTCACCCACGCCAACATCACGGCAGGCGAGGACGTCCGCTGGCTGCCACGGCGGCGGGCCACGAGCATCCCCCTGCCGGGAAACGACTTCTGGCTGTTCGATGGCGCACTGCTTCGGGTGCACCACTTCTCCGGCGACGGCGCGGTGGTCGAGGACGAGATCACCGCAGACCCGAAGACCGTGGAGCTGTGCGCCTCCGCGTTCGAAGCAGTCTGGGAGCGGGCAGTCCCGCATCACCGGTACGAAATCTGACGAAGGCCAGCTCCATGCCCGTACACCCCTCTCCAGCCATTCAGAAGGCCCGCGAAGCCGTCGCAGGTCGACTGGGCGAGATTCGGAGGGATGCGGGGATCAGCGGGCGGGAGCTGGCCGTCAGGTGCGGCTGGTCGGAATCGAAGTCTTCCCGGATCGAGAACGCCAGGACGCCTCCTTCCGACGCCGACATCAGGGCCTGGTGCCGAGCCTGTGACGCCGAGAGTGAAGCCCCTGACCTGATTGCCGCCAACCGGCAGTCCGCCGATGCTCATGTGCAGTGGCGACAACTCCAGCGAAGTGGGCTCCGCAAGCTGCAAGAGTCCGCCGGAGATCTGTACCGACAGACCAGGATGTTCCGAATCTACGTCTCCGACGTGATCCCCGGATTCCTCCAGACACCGAGATATGCCGCCGCCCTGCTGTCGTCCATCGCCGACTTCCGGGGAACCCCGAACGACGTGAGCGACGCCGTGGCGGCCCGCATGAAGCGCAACGCGGTGCTGAGCCATGGCGCTCACCGGTTCTCGTTCGTCCTGGAGGAGTCCGTACTGCGGTACCGCGTGTGTAGCGCCGAGACCATGGCAGCACAACTGGGCCACCTACTCGGAGTCATGGATCTTCCCAACGTCGCCGTCGGCATCATCCCGTTTGCGGCGCAACGGACCGTGTGGCCCATGCCGACCTTCACGATCTTCGATGACGCGAGGGTCCACGCGGACACACTGGATGCTGCCTCGACGCTTACGGAGCCCAGCCAGGTCGATCTGTATGCCCGCGCCTTCGATCGACTTTCCCAGGGGGTAGCGCGAGGCGCCGCAGCACGTTCCCTTGTTGCGGCCGCTTTGGCCTACCTGGGTTGACACTTCGCTACCGCGCAAGGAGAGCTGACCACATGGCACGGACGGAGTTCTACGACGACCTCAATGCGCCCGAGCCGAACCGGCTGGTCGTGGCGGCATCCGCGGTGGTGACGGACCCCGGAGGACGCATCCTTCTCCAACGACGCACCGACAACGGCCTGTATGCGCTGCCGGGCGGAACCATGGATCTCGGCGAATCGCTGCCGGGCACGGCCGTCCGGGAGGTCCGCGAGGAGACCGGCCTCGACGTCGAGATCACCGGGCTCGTCGGCACGTACACCGACTCCCGACATGTGATCGCCTACTCGGACGGAGAAGTCCGGCGCAGTTCAACAGAGCGACCGCCGGCCTGCACTGCGATCTCGCCCAGGCGCACGTCGCCCGAGAGGAACAGGACGAGGCGGTGAACCACTTACGGCAGGCACGGCTGCTGGCCAATCGCACGGGATCAGCCCGCCAACGCGCCCGAGTCAACCAACTGGTCGAGGAATTCGGAGCATCGCGATGAGGATGGCAGTCTCCTCGGGCATCACTGCTTGCGGGAAGCCAGGATGTGCAGGAGCGCGACCAGGGTTCCCGAACCCATGAGCTTGCCCTCCGCCATGAGCGCCGGGATCTCGGACATCGGCACCCACGCGACGTGGCCGGCCTCCTCGCCGGTCTCTGGCTCGCCCACGATGGTCGCTCCATGACCGACGAACACCTCGTGCGGCGAGTCCACCATGCCGACCATCGGCTGGAAGGTGACCACGTGGTCGAGGTGATTCGGTCGCCAGCCGGTCTCCTCCTCGACCTCACGCAGAGCCGCCCCCAGGCCATCCTCTCCGGGATCGACGATGCCACCGGGAAGTTCCCAGCCCCAGGACTGTGGCACGAAGCGGTACCGCCAGAGCATCAACACGCGGTCGTCGGAATCCAGCACCGCGGCTATGGCCACGCGCTTCAAGCGCACCACGTGATGCTCGAAGCGCGCCACGCCAGGAGGCTCAACGTCCACGAGGGCCAGCTGTACCCATGGATTGTCATAGACCAAGCGGTCGCCATAGATCTTCCACGGCTCTAGCCCATCGGCCTGAGCACTCATCAGCAATCACATCCTGGGAAGGCGGCAGGTGGGCATAGTTGACCACATCCACCGAGCCGAGGACGTGTGTTCGGGCCCTCGTCCATCCAGGAATGCTGTTGGCGAGTGCGACCGATCCGGGCTCGTCGGCACGTAGACCGGCCCACGGCGCGTGATCGCGTACTCGGACGGCGGGGTCCGGCAGCAGGTCGACGTCTGCTCCTGGAGCACAGGGCGATCCCTCACCTCGGCTGACAGCGGCACCCGCGAGGCCCGCGCCCTGGGTGGGCGAGGGCCTTCGCGTTGGTTCAGGGCTGGTCGTCGCGGTTCTCGGGGCGGGGCATCTTGAGGGTGGCGAGGACGCCGAGGGCGACGGTGGTGATGGCGAGGGCGAGGAGGGTGAGGAGGATCGCGGCGACGAGGAGGTTCACCGGTGCCACGGCTGGTCGCGCTCCAGGTCGCGGAGGAGGTGGAGGAGGTTGAGGAGGGTGCTGACCGGGGCGTTGCCGAAGTCGATCAGGATGCGGCCGTCGAGGGTGGTCTCGCCGGGGGCGGCGGAGCCCCAGAGGAGGCCGTGCGGGAGGCCGCGGCGGTGCAACTCGCCGAGGAGGGTGGTGATCTGGGCCTCGGTGTAGTCGCGCATGCGAGGGTCGTCGGGGGCGATGGGGTCGCGGGTCACGAGGCGGCGTCCAGCTCGTACCAGGTGCTCTTGCCGTACTTCTGGGGGTCGACGCCCCACCGGTGGGTGAGGCCCTCGACCAGCTGGAGGCCACGGCCGCTCTCAGCGAGGCCGGCGGGGCTGCGGGGCTGGGGGAGGGCGTCGCTCTCGTCGGCGACGGAGACGTGGAGGGTGCCGCCGAGGAGGGAAAACCAGACGACGGGCGCGGGGGTGCCGCCGTGCCGCCAGGCGTTGGAGATGAGCTCGACGAGGGCGAGTTCGGCGTCGTGGATTGCGTCGGCGTCCCAGCCGCTACGGGCCAGGGCGTCCCGCAGGGCCTGGCGGGCGAGCGCGAGCGAGGGGGTGTTACGGGTACACACGGGAACCTCCGTGAGGCTGTGGTGTGGGAGAGGTGATGACGGTCGTCACCGTGAGCCAGGCCGGGGCGGCGGTTGCTCTTCGGTGCGCGGGCAGCAGGCGCCTACTGCCCTGGATGCAGGCTTTACTGACGATCCGTCGGATCGAGCTGTGAACGACGATAGCGCATCACGGCTTAACGTTAAGCGCGATGCGCGAAGGTTCCCCCGATGGAGTCATGCCCCGGATGGCCACCCCTGTGCGCGGCACGGCAGACTGGCGCCTGCACCCGCAGAAAGGACGCCATGGCCAACCGCCAGAACCCGACCCTTCGCCAGCGCCGACTCGGCGCTGAACTGCGGAGGATGCGAGAGCAGGCCGGCTTCGCAGGCAGCCACCTCGCCCGCTTGCTCGGTGTGACTCCAGCTCTGGTGACGCAGATGGAGAACGGGAAGTCCGCCGTCAGCGTGGAGCGCCTGCACGAGATCGCAGAGGCTTGCATGTGCGCCAACGCGCCCTTGGTTGACGCGCTCGCCGAGATGGCCAGGGAGCGAGATCGGGCCTGGTGGGATGAGTATCGCAACGCCCTCACAGCCGCCCCCATTGATGTGGCGGAAATGGAGGGACATGCGAAGAGGCTCAAGAGCTTCAACATCGGCTTCATCCCGGGGCTGCTACAGACGGTCACCTATGCCGCCGCCGTGTTCGCGAGAGGTTTCACTCCCCTTCCCGGTCGCGAGGTCGATCGCAGGGTGGGGTTCCGCCTACGCAGGCAGCAGACCATTCGATCCGGTGAAACGCCGTACGTGGCACTGGTCCACGAGGCAGCGCTGCGAATTCAGTACGGCGGTCCCGCAGTGCTGAAGGAACAGCTTGGTTCCCTCGTCGAAGACTCGCAGCTTCCAGGAGTCTCACTGCGAGTCGTACCGTTCGATACGGCTGACTTCCCTGGCCCCAGTGAGAACCTGATCTACGCGGAGGGGCCGGTGCCGGAGCTGGATACGGTCCAGGCTGACTCGTCCCATGGCTCCCACATCTTCGACTCGCCCGCCCAGCTGGCGGGCTATCGCGCAATCTTTGAGCGCATCGAAGCCATCGCGCTCCCGGAGAGCGAGTCGCGAGATTACATTCGCTCGATCATGAAGGAACTGAACGACAGGTATGAATAGCTCCGAGTGGCAGAAATCCAGCTTCAGCGAAGCAGCCAGCAATTGCGTCGAGGTGCGAGCACGTGAAGGGGTGATCGAACTTCGCGAGTCCGACGAGGGCGATGTCATCGTCCGCACCACGCACCTCATGTTCGCCAATTTCCTCCAGGCTGCCAAGGCAGGCGAGTTCGACCACCTCACCACCGCCCCCTGAGCGAATCGTTCCGGCGGCCTCTTGCTCCCCGCAAGAGGCCGCCGGTCGCTAGCCTGGCTTCATGACCAGCGCCGCGTGGCAGAAGTCCAGCTACTCCGGCGCCAACTCTGACTGCGTCGAGGTCCGTACCGTCGACGGGATCGTCGAGCTCCGGGAGTCCGACGACGGCGACGTTATCGTCCGAACCACCCGCCTCAAGTTCGCCACGTTCCTCCAGGCCGCCAAGGCAGGCGAGTTCGACCACCTCACCACCAGCTAGTACGCCGCTGGAGTCTTCGAAGCGGATGTCCCGGCCGTCCGCGGTGCGGAAGCCGATGATCACGTGCCTGACCGCGCGGGTGCGCCGGTCGGAGGAATCCGATCGGGCTGGGACAACCGGTCTTCGTAGGCCAGCGAGTTCGGCCCCCAACCGTCCACCTCATCGCCGTTCACGTCCACGGTGGCGTCCATGTATCCCATGGCATAAAGCACCGCCAACGCCACCGCCCGGGCATCGCTCTCGTCGATCTCGTGGACGGCGTAACGCAACGAGTTCTGCACACGGCCACAGAGGTTGGCGGCGACGCCGAGAGCAGCGAAGCTTGACCTGTGCAGGCCGGAGGCATCGAGGGCGCTGCTGCCGCCGCGGGAGATCTCGCACGCGGCGTTGAAGGCTTCGGCGAAATCCGTGGCGGCATACGGGCCGGACTCGCTCATGTACATACGAAGAAAGTGGTTCTTGATGAGCCAGTCCCGCAGGTTGTCCACCTGCAGGACAAGCCGCTCGGCCGCCTCCACCCACCGGATGGTGGATGCGCCGCGCATGAGCAGCCTTCCGAGTTCGGTCAGGTCCTCGGGAATTCGGTCGGCATCGTCCACCGGAGGCAACCTCTCTGCCAGAGCCTCAGGCCTCGGTGTCGCCGAGGAATGGTCGGATCCTGATGGCCCTGCAGGCACAGGTACACCGATTGATCACATACGAGTGGCAAGCATGCCACCGGCTGCCTGGTGCCGGCCACCGGTAATTTGCGCGCCGCCCGCCGTGGCCGCCCAGACCGCCTCGTCCGGCGTCATGCCCAACTCCCGCACCGCCACCGCGATGCAGAACGCCATCGAACTGGTGAAGCTGGAGCCCGGGTTGCAGCCCGTGGGCAACGCCACGGCGCAGTCGTCAGAGGACTTGTAGGCCTGTCAGCGCCACTGCCTAGGCTGGTCACCCGGATGCGCGGAGATCACGGCCCGCGCTCGCAAAGAGGGGGCCCGCGTCATGGGTGACGGTCTTCGGTGGCTGGTCGACTGCGACGACTGGCGGTACGGCATCGTGTTCGCCCGAGGCATCACGCCGCAGGAGCTCGCCCGGCGCCTGGGCGGTGTGCCGGGATCCGTTCCGTCGTCCCTGACGGGGGCGCAGGCGTGGGACGTGGTCATGGACGACGGGACGGATGACGAGGACGTGGTGCGGGTCGGCGCGTACGGGGGGTGGTCCTTCGCCCTGGAGTACGGCCTCCCCAGCGCGGCGGAACGGCTGGTCGAGGTGTCGCGGGACGGGGTGGAGGTCGTCCACCTGGACCCTCAGCCGGACCATCCACCGGCGCAGTTCGCCTACGCGAGGAACGGGGTGGCCGTCTGCTCCTTCGGCATCGGCGAGGAGGTCTGGCGGTGGGGCCAGGAGCCGGACTTCCTGCTGGACGACCTGGTACGGGCCGGCGTGCTCCGCCCGGACGGCGAGTCAGGCCGCCCGGAGGAGGAACCCTTCGGGGACGCGGACCGTGCGACGCTGGCGGTCCTCGAAGCCCGCTTCGGCCTCGCCCTGCCCCGAGACGTCGAGGAGCGGCCCCTACCCGGGTTCGTGATCCGGTGATCCGTTCGACCGATCTGAGGAGCGCGGCCCCGGCGCGGGCGGCACGGCTGCGGATCCGGGCTCACCGCTCCGATCGAGGACATCGACGTGCAGCCGCCACGGCCCTGGTGCCCCGGATGTGCGACCGCCCTCGTACGGGCCGGCGATCCGGTGATCAACTACCGCCCACTCAACGGCGAGAGCGAGTACCAGCGCATCCTGGCCGGTGGCAGCACCCAGGTCCTGCCCTTCGGCTGACCGACACACCGAAGCGGCCCGCTCCCTGCGTGCAGGGAGCGGGCGCTCTCGGAAAGCCCCCGCGCCCGCCACCCCGGGGGCGCGGGGGCCGTCCGTCGTCCGAGGGTTCAGACCTCCCGGACGCCCGCGCGCCAGACCGCCGCCGTGAGCGGCACGCCCGGGCGGTAGGCCAGGTGCACGTGCGAGGGCGCGTCCAGCAGCAGCAGGTCCGCCCGCGCGCCCACCGCGACCGTCCCGACATCCGTGCGCCGCAGCGCATGCGCGCCGCCGGCCGTGGCCGCCCAGACCGCCTCGTCCGGGGTCATCCCCATCTCCCGCACCGCCACCGCGATGCAGAACGCCATCGAGCTGGTGAAGCTAGACCCCGGGTTGCAGTCCGTGGACAGCGCCACCACCGCCCCCGCGTCCAACAACCTGCGCCCGCTCGGGTACTCCGCCCGCGTCGAGAACTCCGCCCCCGGCAGCAGCGTCGCGACCGTCGCCGACCCCGCCAGCGCCGCCACGTCCTCGTCCGTCAGATGCGTGCAGTGGTCCGCCGAGGCCGCCCCCAGCTCCACCGCGAGCTGCACGCCCGGCCCGTACGTGAGCTGGTTGGCGTGCACCCTCGGCGTGAGGCCCTTCTCGATCCCCGCCGTCAGAACAGCCCGCGCCTGGTCCCCGTCGAACGCGCCCTTCTCGCAGAACACGTCCACCCAACGGGCGTGCGGCGCACAGGCGTCCAGCATCTCGCCGGTCACCAGCTCCACGTACCCCGCCGGGTCCTCGGCGTACTCCGGGGCCACGATGTGCGCGCCCAGGTACGTCGTCTCCGGGGTGTACTTCGCCGCGATCCGCAGCGCCCGGGCCTCGTCCTCGACCGTCAGCCCATAGCCGGACTTGCACTCGATGGTGGTGGTGCCCTGCCGCAGCGCCTCCCGGACGAACCCGGCCAGGTTGGCGTCCAGCTCAGCGTCCGAAGCCGCCCTGGTAGCCGCCACCGTCGTCCGGATGCCGCCCGCGCTGTACGCCTGCCCGGACATCCGGGCGTTGAACTCTGCCGTACGGTCCCCCGCGAACACCAGGTGGGCGTGCGAGTCGACGAAGCCGGGCAGCAGCGCCCGGCCCTCGGCGTCGAAGCGCTCGTCCGCCGCCGGGGCCTGGGCGGCCGGGCCGACCCAGGCGACGCGGTCGCCCTCGACCACCACGGCCGCGTCGGCCAGCAGGCCGAGCGGCCCGGCGCCCTGCCCGGGGTCGTTGGTGACCAGGCTGCCGATGCCGGTGATCAAGGTGGTCCTGGTGCTCAAGACAACGCCTTCCGCGTGAGGTCGAACAGGGGGAATCAGTAGTCCAGCGCGCCGATCGCCGAGCGCAGCGCCCCCGGCACGTCGGCCACCAGCTGGTGCACGCCGTCCCGGACGACGTGCCGTCCGCCGACCACCAGGTGGCGGACGTCCGCCGCCGAGGCCGCGAACACCGCGATCTCGGCGCCGAGCCGCGGCGGCGGCCCCGCCGTGCGCACCGAGTCCAGCGCGATCGCCGTGAAGTCGGCGAGCGCCCCGGCCTCGATCCGCCCGGCCTCGGGCCAGCCGAGCGAGGCGTGGCCGTCCTCGCCGCCCGCCCGCAGCAGCGCGTTCGCCGTCCAATGGCCGCGGGTGCGCGTCCGCAGCCGCTCGTCCAGCTCCAGCGCCCGGGCCTCCTCCCACGGGTCGATCACCGCGTGGCTGTCGCTGCCCAGGGAGATCGGGCTGCCCGCCGAGGCGAGCCGACGGGCCGGGCCGATGCCGTCGGCGAGGTCCCGTTCGGTGGTGGGGCACATGCAGACGGTGGTGGAGGAGTCGGCGAGGAGTTCGACGTCCTCGTCGGTGAGGTGGGTGGCGTGCACGGCCGAGGTGCGCGGGCCGAGCGCGCCGTGGTCGGCGAGCAGCCGGGTCGGGGTGACGCCGTGCGCGGCGAGGCAGGCGTCGTTCTCCGCGGTCTGTTCGGACAGGTGGACGTGCAGCGGCGCCCGGCGCATCGCCGACCAGTGCGCGACGGTGCCCAGCTGCTCGGCCGGGACGGCCCGGACGGAGTGGATGGCGGCGCCGATCCGGGCGTGCTCGCGCGGCTTGAGCGCGTCCGCGCGGGCGGCCCAGGCCTCGGCGTCGCCGTCGCTGAACCGCAGCTGCGGGTGGGTCGGCTCGGCGCCGAAGCCGGAGGACAGGTAGCAGGTGTCCAGCAGGGTGATCCGGATGCCGGCCCGGGCGGCGGCCTCGATCAGCGCCTCGCCCATCGCGTTGGGGTCGGTGTAGCGGGCGCCGCCGGGCGCGTGGTGCAGGTAGTGGAACTCGCCGACGGCACTGATCCCGGCGAGCGCCATCTCGGCGTAGACGGCGGTGGCGAGCTCCAGGTAGCTGTCCGGGTCGAGCGCGCCGGCGAACCGGTACATGGTGTCGCGCCAGGTCCAGAACGTCCCGGAGCCGACCTGGACGTGCCCGCGCAGCGCCCGGTGGAAGGCGTGCGAGTGGGCGTTGGCCTGGCCGGGCAGCAGCAGTCCGTCGAGCCGGACGGCGCCGGGCGGGCAGGGCCCGCTGTCCGGCGTCACGGCGGCGATCCGGCCGTCCGCACCGGTGGTGATCAGCACGTCCGGCTCGACCACCGGCCCGTTGTGGTGCGGCAGCCAGGCGTACTGCGCCCAGTACGTCACCGAAGCGGTCACTGACACGCCAGGTCCTCCAGTACGTCGGCGAGGGCGGCGACCCCGGCCAGGCAGTCGGCCTCCTCGGCGTGCTCGGCCGGGGAGTGCGAGACCCCGGTGGGGTTGCGCACGAACAGCATGGCGGTCGGGATCGCGGACGCCAGGATCCCGGCGTCGTGTCCCGCGCCGGTGGGCAGCACCGGGGCGTCCAGCAGCTTGGCGAGCCGGTCGCGCAGCGGGCCGTCGAAGTCCACCACGGGGGTGTACGACTCGCGGGTCAGCTCGACCCGGACGCCGTCGCGCTCACCGCGCTCGGCGGCCGCCCGCTCGATCTCGGCGACCAGTTCGGTGAGGGTCCGCTCGTCGGCGGCCCTGGAGTCCAGCCAGCCGCGCACCAGCGAGGCGATCGCATTGGTGCCGTTGGGCTCGACCGCGACCTTGCCGAAGGTGGCCAGCGCGCCCGCCAGCTTCGCCTTCTTACGGGCGGCGAGCACGGTGTTGGCGTAGGTCAGCATCGGGTCGCGGCGGTCCTCGATCCGGGTGGTGCCCGCGTGGTTGGCCTCGCCGTGGAAGTCGAAGCGCCAGCGGCCGTGCGGCCAGATCGCCCCGGCCACGCCGACCGGCTGCTCCTCGGTGAGGTAGCGGCCCTGCTCGACGTGGAGTTCGACGAAGGCGCCGATCCGGGACAGCCGCTCCTCGTCCGCGCCGATCGCGGTCGGGTCGTAGCCGGCCTTCTCCATCGCGTCGGGCAGCCGCAGGCCGTCGGCGTCGCGCAGCTCGTACGCGGCCCTGCGGGACAGCAGCCCGGCGGTCAGCCGGGAGCCGATGCAGGCCACGCCGAACCGGGCGCCCTCCTCGTCACCGAAGTTGACGATCGCCAGCGGCTTGGTGAACTCCGCTCCCCTGGCGCGCAGTTCGTCCAGCGCGGCGAAGGAGGAGACCACGCCGAGCGGGCCGTCGTAGGCGCCGCCGTCCGGGACGGAGTCCAGGTGCGAGCCGGTGACGACCGCGCCCTGGCCGTGCGGGTCGCCCAGCCAGGCCCACTGGTTGCCGTTGCGGTCCAGCTCGTACGTCAGGCCGCGGTGGCGGGCCTGCTGCTCGAACCAGGCGCGGCACTCGGCGTCGGCGGAGTTCCAGGCGAAGCGGCGGTAGCCGCCGGAGGCGGCGGAGCGGCCCACGGGGAGCAGCTCCGCCCACATCTCGTTGAACGAAGAGCTCACAGCTCACCCATGGGAACGCGCACGCCGCGCTCGTCGGCGACCTCGACCGCCCGGTCGTAGCCGGCGTCCACGTGCCGGATGACGCCCATGCCCGGGTCGTTGGTGAGGACGCGGCGGATCTTCTCGCCCGCGAGCGCCGTACCGTCGGCCACGGTGACCTGGCCGGCGTGGATCGAGCGGCCGATGCCGACGCCGCCGCCGTGGTGGATGGACACCCAGGAGGCACCGGAGGCGACGTTGACCATGGCGTTGAGCAGCGGCCAGTCGGCGATCGCGTCCGAGCCGTCCAGCATCGCCTCGGTCTCGCGGTACGGGGAGGCCACCGAACCGCAGTCCAGGTGGTCCCGGCCGATCACGATCGGCGCGGACAGCTCGCCGGAGGCGACCATGTCGTTGAAGCGCTCGCCGGCCTTGTCGCGCTCGCCGTAGCCGAGCCAGCAGATGCGCGCGGGCAGGCCCTGGAAGTGCACCTTCTCCTGGGCCATCTTGATCCAGCGGTGCAGCGACTCGTTCTCCGGGAAGAGGTCGAGGACGGCCTTGTCGGTCTTGTGGATGTCCTTCGGGTCACCGGACAGGGCCGCCCAGCGGAACGGGCCCTTGCCCTCGCAGAACAGCGGGCGGATGTACGCCGGGACGAAACCGGGGAAGGCGAACGCACGGTCGTAGCCGGCCAGTTGGGCCTCGCCGCGGATCGAGTTGCCGTAGTCGAAGACCTCGGCGCCGCGGTCCTGGAAGCCGACCATGGCCTCGACGTGGCGGGCCATCGACTCGCGCGAGCGCTGGGTGAACTCGGCGGGCTTGGCGGCCGCGTAGTCCGCCATGTCGTCGAAGTCGACGCCGAGCGGCAGGTAGCTCAGCGGGTCGTGGGCGCTGGTCTGGTCGGTGACGATGTCGATCGGGGCGTCCATCGCGAGCAGCTGCGGGAAGAGCTCGGCGGCGTTGCCCAGCAGGCCGATGGAGAGCGGCTGCCGCTTGTCGCGGGCCGCGGTGGCGAGCTCCAGCGCGTGGGAGAGGTCCTTGGCCTCGACGTCCAGGTAGCGGTGCTCGATCCGGCGGGAGATCCGGGACGGGTCGCAGTCGATGCAGATCGCCACGCCGCCGTTCATGGTGACGGCCAGCGGCTGGGCGCCGCCCATCCCGCCGAGGCCGGCGGTGAGGGTGATGGTGCCCTCCAGCGTGCCGTTGAACCGCTTGTTGGCGACGGCGGCGAAGGTCTCGTAGGTGCCCTGGAGGATGCCCTGGGTGCCGATGTAGATCCAGGAGCCGGCGGTCATCTGGCCGTACATGGTGAGCCCGAGGCTCTCCAGCCGGCGGAACTCCTCCCAGTTGGCCCAGTCGCCGACCAGGTTGGAGTTGGCGATCAGCACGCGCGGCGCCCACTCGTGGGTCTGCATCACGCCGACCGGGCGGCCGGACTGGACCAGCATGGTCTCGTCCTGCTTGAGCCCCTGCAGCGTCTTCACCATGGCGTCGAAGGAGCGCCAGTCCCGCGCGGCCTTGCCGGTGCCGCCGTACACCACCAGCTTCGACGGGTGCTCGGCCACCTCGGGGTCGAGGTTGTTCATCAGCATCCGCAGGGCAGCCTCCTGCTGCCACCCCTGCGTCGTGAGCCCCGTCCCGCGCGCCGCACGCACCTCGCGCGGCCCGCTCGTCTGCTGCTGCACCATGTCCCGGCCTCCCTGCGGATGGATTCATTCAAGTTCTGCTCGGCTGAATATAACTAAACAACCGGCTTTCGACCAGACCCTGAAACAATCCGATCAGCAACGGCACCGGCCGACTTGGCGCGCTAGCCTGAACCCGGGCGAACACCAGCCACTCGGCCCAGCAGAGGACGCGATGGTCACCACCCCCGTGCGACCCGCGAAGCTTCGCGACGCGGCGGAAGCGATCCAGGGGAGCACCGGGCTCCGTGTCGAGATCATCGGGGGCATCCTGTTGATGTCGCCGCCCCGACGCGGCAAACACGCCGGAACAGTGCGACACCTGCGCGAACGGATCGGCGCACGTCTGCCGGGCCTCGGCGCGTACGAGACGTCGTCCGTCGCCCTGCCGGGAGACGGGGACGACTACGCGACACCCGACCTGCTCGTACTGCCCGTCGAATGGGAGCAGCAGGACGGCTGGCTCGCCGATCCTCGCGATGTCGCCCTCGCCGTCGAGGTGGCTCCCGGCCCCTCGCCGGTCAGCCATGTCGCCACCAAGGCCGCCTGGTACGCCGCCGCAGGCGTGGCCGCCTTCCTCGCACTCACCCCCCCGCGACGGCACCTGGACGCTCTACACCCACCCTCGTGACGGCGAATATCGAGGCGTCCTGCACGGCAAGTACGGCGAGCCCGTCCCACTGCCCGCACCCCTGCCCGCCGAGCTGGACACCTCCGGCCTCCCGCTCTACGCCCCTCGCCGCTGACTCACGCCGCCGCGTCGCCGCCGTCCCAGTCGATGCCGATCTCGGCGAGCCAGCGGCGGTCCGCGGCGTCGGGGGCGGGCGGGGACGGCGGGCGGGGGATGTTCTGGACGGGGCCGAGGCCGTACTTCTCGGCGGCCGCGGTGGCACGGGCATCGGGTTCGATGACGCCGACGTGCACGGCGGACTCGTCGCCCGGGTCGAGGACGGTCAGTTCGGGTTCGGGCAGGCGCCGCAGAGTGACGCGGCGTCCGCAGGCGGGGCAGGACCATTCGTCGGCACCCGAGGCCAGGCGGGCGACGAACTTCATCTCGTGGATCACGCGCATGGGCGGCACCCCCTGCACTAGGGGATGCCCGGCTTCGTGACGAGTAGTCCTTCGGCCGTTGTTCCGGGCCGCGCCCACTCCAGGCCGCTCCTACTCCAGGCCGCGCCCACTCCAGGCCGTTCCTACTCCGGGCCCCGCCTGTACCAGCCTGTCCCTACACCAACCTGTCCCTACTCCAGGAACAGGCCCCGGGCCGCCGCGGACTGCTCGATCGCCTCCAACCTGGCCTCCGCGCCCGGGAGTTCGTCGCACATGCTCTGCAGCAGCACCCGGCCGAGCATCATCGGCGCGCAGGCAGTGTCGAAGACCAGCCCGGTGCCCACGGCGGCCGGCAGCATCAGGTCGGAGAGCTTGGCGACCGGCGAGAAGGCGCTGTCCGCGACGGTGAGCACGGTCAGCCCGCAGTCCCGGGCCACCACCAGGGCGTCCATCAACTCCCGCGGGTAGCGCGGCAGCGCGAAGCAGAGCAGCGCGGTGGCGCCCGCCGCGGTGGCCTGTTCCAGCCGGTCGGCGAGCATGCTGCCGCCCTCGTCCAGCAGCCGGATGTCCGGGTGCACCTTGGCCGCGAAGTACGCGAAGCCGCGCGCCTGGGCCGAGGCGGCCCGCAGGCCGAGCACCGGCAGCGGGCGGGAGGCGGCGAGCAGCCGGGCGGCCCGGGTGATCGGCTCGGGGTCGGCGAGCAGTTCGGCGAGGTGGCGCAGGTGGGCGATCTCGGCGAGGACGGCCTGCTGGTGCTCGTTGCGCACCGCGTCGTCCGGGGTCTCGGGCGCGGCGGGCTCGCCGGCGCCGAGTTCGCGCAGCTGCTTGCGCAGCGCCGGGTAGCCGTCGTACCCGAGGGCGACGGCGAAGCGGGTGACGGAGGGCTGGCTGACCCCGGCGAGTTCGGCGACCTCGACGCTGGACAGGAACGGGGCCTCGTTGGCGTGCCGGACCAGCGAGTGGGCGATCCGCCGCTGGGTGGGGGTCAGCCGGTGGCCCTCGAACAGCTGGAGCAGCCGGGCGGAGGGGCCGACGGTGCCGGCCTCGTCGGTGGCGGTCATCAGCGGTACCTCCGGATGCGTGCGGTTCGGACGACGACTGTGCAGCAGAGCGTCGCTGCTGGCAAAGACGTCTCGTACGACGGGACGCTTCATGAGACGTCCCACGGTTCGGACGGAACCCCGGACAGCACACGCCGAAGAGCGGACGTCCTGGGCACGGCCTCGGGGTAACCCTGATTTCTCCCTGAGCCCGCCCGGATTCCCCCCGCGAACGGATGGACCGGGCCGGGCGGCGGCGCCACGCTACTGGCATGGACACTCGCCAGGACGAACTGCGGCGCGACCTCGACGCCACCCTGCAGGCCCGCAAGGAGCTCGGCAAGGACTACGAGGACGCGCTCCTCGACTCCTTCATGAAGCGCCTCGACGCCCGCCTGGACGCCCGGGTGGAGCGCTCGGTGGCCGCGCGGATGGACGCCGAGGGCTACGAGCCCGGCTACCGCGGCCGGGACCGGGACCGCGCGCGCCGCGGCTGGGCGCCCGGCCGGCCCGGCAACCGGCTGGCGGTGATCTCGCTGGCCCTCGGCATCCCGCTGACCGCGATCGCCAGCAACCCCACCAGCGGCGGCTTCGCCGGGCTGCTGGCCTGCTGGGCGGGCATCGTCGGGGTCAACTTCGCGGCTGCGCTGAGCAACCGCCGCGACCGGGACGAGCGGGACGGCCGCCGGTCGCGGGACGACTGGGACTGAACCCCGGCCGCCCCGCTCCCGGAACACCTCAGGCCAGCGGACCGGTGACCCGCTCCACCGCCCGCACCAGGTCCCCGGAGGCGACCAGCGCGGCGGCGGCCTCCAGGTCCGGCGAGAGGAAGCGGTCCCGGCCCGCCCCGCCGACCCCCGCCTCGCGGGCGGCGGCCATCGCGGCCGCGGTGGCCGGGGCGATCCGGCCGGCCGAGTCGGCCTGCTGACGGATCTCCAGCGCGCGGGCCGAGGCGGTCAGTTCGACGGCCAGGATCCGGCCGAGGTTGTCGACGGCCTGGCGCAGCTTGCGGGCGGCCGACCAGCCCATCGACACGTGGTCCTCCTGCATCGCGGAGGACGGGATCGAGTCGACCGAGGCCGGGACGGCGAGCCGCTTGTTCTCGCTGACCAGCGCCGCCTGGGTGTACTGGGCGATCATCAGGCCGGAGTCCACGCCCGGGTCGTCGGCCAGGAAGGCCGGCAGGCCGTGCGAGCGGGCCTTGTCGAGCAGCCGGTCGGTGCGGCGCTCGGAGATCGAGCCGAGGTCGGCGGCGGCGATGGCGAGGAAGTCCAGCACGTAGGCGACCGGAGCGCCGTGGAAGTTGCCGTTGGACTCCACCCGGCCGTCCGGCAGCACCACCGGGTTGTCCACCGAGGCGGCGAGCTCGCGCGAGGCGACCAGCTGGGCGTGCGCCAGGGTGTCCCGGCCGGCCCCGGCGACCTGCGGGGCGCAGCGGATCGAGTAGGCGTCCTGGACCCGCGGCGCGTCGTCCTGGTGGTGGCCGGTGAGGCCGGAGCCCTTGAGCACGGCGAGCATGTTGGCGGCGCTGAGCGCCTGGCCCGGGTGGGGGCGGATCGGGGCGTGCAGTTCGGGGGCGAGCACCTTGTCGGTGCCGAGCAGCGCCTCCAGGGTCATCGCGGCGGTGATGTCGGCGGTGGTGAACAGCCGCTGGAGGTCGGCGATGGCCATCACCAGCATGCCGAGCATGCCGTCGGTGCCGTTGATGAGGGCCAGGCCCTCCTTCTCCAGCAGCTCGACCGGCTCGATCCCGGCGGCGGCGAGCAGCTCGGCGACCGGCTTCTCCTCGCCGTCCGGGCCGGTGGCGGTGCCCTCGCCCATCAGCACCAGGGCGCAGTGCGACAGCGGCGCGAGGTCCCCGGAGCAGCCGAGCGAGCCGAACTCGCGGACCACCGGAGTGATGCCCGCGTTGAGCAGGGCGGCCATGGTCTGCGCGACCAGCGGGCGGACGCCGGTACGGCCGGAGGCCAGGGTCTTCATCCGCAGGAACATCAGCGCGCGGACCACCTCGCGCTCGACCGTCGGGCCCATCCCGGCGGCGTGCGAGCGCACCAGCGAGCGCTGCAGCTGGGCGCGCAGCTCGGGGCTGATGTGCCGGACGGCGAGGGCGCCGAAGCCGGTCGACACGCCGTAGACGGGGCGCGGCTCGGCCGCGAGGGCGTCGATCCGGGCGCGGGCGGCCGCCATCTCGGCGAGCGCGTCGGGGCCGATCTCGACCCGGGCGTTGCCCCGGGCGACGGCCAGCACGTCCTCCGCACTGACGTCGGCCTTGCCGACCTGGACCAGCGGAGCGTCGGGGGCCACAGCACTGTGCATATCCATATACACAATCACACCAGGTGAATGAAGATATGACAACAGCTGCTCGCCATCCGGATTCTCCGCCGTCCCGATCCCGACCGCACGCCCGGGGGCCGCCCTACCCCTTCAACTCGGCCTCGATCAGGTCCACCGCCCGCGCCGTACCCCCCTCGGCCCGAGCCGCGGCGGCCAGCACCGCCAGCCGCTCACCCACCGCCGGATCTTCGACCAGCTCCATCAGCGCAGCCCGCAGTGCCGCCGCGGTGGCCTCCTCGGTGTCCAGCCGGCGGGCGACGCCGAGAGCCACCAGCGCGTCCGCGTTGGCGAACTGGTCGACGGCCTGCGGCACCGCGATCATCGGCAGGGCGTGGAACAGCCCCTCGCTGGAGCCGCCCATGCCCGCGTGGGTGACGAAGGCGTCCGCCTGGGCGAGCACCGACAGCTGCGGCACCCACCGGTGCACCTCCACGGTGTCCGGCACGTCCCCCAACTCCGCCAGGTCGGTGTGCTTGCCGACCTGGAGCACGACGTGCCAGCCGGGCAGGTCGCCGAAGGCCTCGACGCAGGCCCGGTAGAAGGCCGGCCGATCGGTGAAGGCCGAGCCCAGCGAGACCAGCAGCACCTTCTCGGCGGCCGCCGGGCGCTCCCACCGCCCCTGGTGGGAGCGGTCGCCGAAGCAGGGGCCGACGAAGCTGAACCGCCGCTCGTCGACCCGGTCCGCATGGGGCTGGAGCGCACGCGGGACGAGCGCGATGCACCGCTCGGGGCGGTTCTTGAAGGCCTCCACATCACGCTCCACCGCGCCGGCCCCGGCCAGCCACTCACCGAACCGGCGGTAGTGCTCGGGGCCGCCGGGGCCGTTGCGGATCGCCTCGAAGACCTCGGCCAGGTCCCCCTCGATGTCGTCCCAGCCGACGAAGCAGGGGGACAGCTGCACCACCGGCACCCCCAGCCGCTCGCCGAACGCCCGCCCGGCGAAGCCCGCGATGTCGTAGAGCACCAGGTCGGGCCGGTCGCCCTCGAAGGCCTCCAGCAGCACGGGCCACATCGCCAGCGTGTCGTCCAGGAACACGTCCTGGATCGCCACCGGCTCATCCGGCCAGCCGGCCGGGTCGTCCGCGAGCGGCAACGCGCTCGGATAGGGGACGAACTCCGCGCCGGTGGACTCGACGATCCCGCGGAAGGACGGGTCGTTGACATAGCTGACCCGGTGCCCCCGGGCGACCAGCTCGGTGATCACCGCGAGGCTGGGATTGACGTGTCCGTGCGCCGGGACGGAGACCATCAGGATGTGTGCAGGGCGGTTCACAGTCACCTCCAAAGAACAAGACGAGACGTACCGTCTCGCTTCCAAGACAATACGTCTCGTCTCGCCATCTCGCCTAGACTTTTTCCATGGCCTCCAGAACCGCCCCCGACCCCGCCCGCCGCAGCGAGCGCGCCCGCGCCGCCGTCCTCGCCGCCACCATCGAACTCATCGCCGAGATCGGCTACGGCAAGCTGACCATCGAGGCGATCGCCGCCCGGGCCGGCGTCGGCAAGCAGACCATCTACCGGTGGTGGCCCTCGAAGGGGGCCGTCGTCTTCGACGCCTTCCTGGCCGTCAACCAGCACGAGGGCGGCCTGGCGCTCCCCGACACCGGCGACCTCGCCGCCGACCTACGCGCCGTCCTGCGCCCCACCAGCGACGAACTCACCGACCCGGGCGCCGACCGCTCCTACCGCGCCATCATCGCCGAGATCCTCAACGACCCGGCGCTGCACGCCGAGTACCGCACCCGCCTGCTGGACCCCCTGCTGGAGGTCACCCGCGACCGCCTCCGCACCGCCCGCGAGGCCGGCCAACTCGCCCCCGACGCCGACCTCGACCTCGCCGTCGAACTGCTCTACGGCCCGATCTACTACCGCTGGCAGTACCGCCTCGGCCCGCTCACCCACGAGCACGCCGACCGCCTGGTCGACGCCGCCCTACGGGCCCTCAACCCACCTGCCGCCGACGCCTGAGCACGTACACCAGCACCACCACAGCCACCAGCACCCCCACCACGACGAGGGCGACCCACCCGAACACCGCATCGAGCGCCCGCCCGACCACACTGCGCCGCACCTTCCGCTTGTGCCGCGAAACAGCGGCGGAGTGCTCAGTGATCTGATGCGCCCTCAACCCGGTCCGCACCGAATGCCCCCGCCCGACCCCCACCCCCGCCGACGCCGTAGGCCGCACCACCGGCACAGCCGAAGCCGGCGAGGCCACCCCACCCCCCACCACCAACACCCCGGCCACCACCGCACCCACCAACCGTCCGCCCACCGTCGCCCCCACTCCCCTTCAAACCCCCGCCACCTTCCCACCACCCGCCCCCACCCCGGCACCCACCCCCCGCACCAAAACCCCACCCCACCCCGCACCAACCCACCCCCACACCAACCCACCCACCCCCACCACCCACCCACCTCCCCACCCACCCCAGGCGAGAGGGACGCGCTGCGGGAGGGGGCGGTGGAGGGGGTGGGTGCGGAGAGGGGCGTGACGGGTGATTTTCAGACCGCCAACGGCGCCCAGCACTCATCGATGAGAGTCGGCGGTCGGAAAATCACCCAGCCCCCGGAGCGCCCACCCCCGGAACCGCCCCCGGACCAACCCACCCTCCCGAAAGCCCACCCCCCAACCAAAGCCCCGCGCAGCGGCCCCCACCGCATCAGCCCCCCGGCACCGACGCAGCTCCCCCCACCCCCACCGCCACCAAAGCCCTCAACGCACCAGCCACCTGCCCCAACGGCAACGTCGCATCATCCGCAAAGAGCTCCACCAACCACCCCCCCGCCGCATTCTGCCCACCCGCCGCGACCATCCCCCGGTACCCGGAGACCACGAGCATCGCCTCCTCCGCCGGGTCGTTCCCCGCCGCCCCCGCGCGGAGCGCGAACGCCCCGCCACGAACGGCCCGCCGCGTCATCGGGTAGTGCCGGAGGTCGAACACCGCGTCCGGCGCCTCGATCTGGGCCCGCTGGGTCTCGGCCCGGGTGCTGCTGGGCCCGCTGGTCATCCGGTAGACGGCGTGCTGGGCGGTGCGCATCAGCTGGGAGCCGGGCGGCACGTACGAGACCCACCAGCCGACCGCGTCGAGCAGCCGGGCGGAGGTCTCGGCGACGACGACCAGTTTGCCGAGGGTGTCGGCCGGGTGGACGGCCCGGGCGTCCGCGGCCTGGTCGAGGGCGGAGAGGACGGCGGTGAGCAGCTGCCCGGGGTCGGCGCTGTGGGCGGCGCCGCGGAACCGCCGCCGGTCGGCGGTGCCGGCCCGGCCGCCGGGCCCACGGCGTCCGTCGGCGCGGTGGTGGGGGTCGGCGGCGTCGGCGAGCAGCACGGTGGGGTCGGGCGAGAAGCCGGGGCCGTGGCTGCGTCCGGCGACGACGGGGTGGGCGGCGCGGGCGGCCTTGGCCCGGTACTGGGCGGCGTCGGCGAGCCGGAAGAGCCGGTCGGGGGTGGTGACCGGCCCGATGGAGTCCCCGGTGGAGGCGACACCGCAGGCGACCCCCTCGCCCTCGGCGAGGGCGAGGGCCCGGGCGCAGAGCTCCTCGGCGACGGCGACCACCTCGTCGGCCTTCTGTCCTTCGGCGAGCAGGCAGAACTCGTCCCCGCCGAGCCGGGCGGCCAGGCTGCCGGGCAGTTTGGCGGCGGCCAGCGAGAGCTGGTGGGCGAAGCGTTCCAGCAGCCGGTCGCCCATCTCGTGGCCGAGCTGGTCGTTGACCCGCTTGAGCCCGTTGACGTCGCAGACCACCAGCGAGACCACGGTGTTGTCCCGGTTGTGGGCCTCGAGCGCGCTCTCCAGCCGGGCGTCGACGGCCCGCCGGTTGGCGAGGCCGGTGAGCGGGTCGGAGAAGGCGAGTCTGCGCAGGTCGGCGAGGCGTTCGGTCTGGGCGAGGCCGGCCGAGATCTGGGCGGCGAGCAGGGTCGCGTAGTCGGCGTCGGCTTCGGTGAAGACCGGCAGGCCGACGGACCGGGCGAGGTAGAGCTCGCCCCAGGCCTGCCCGTGCAGCACGATCGGCGCGACCACGCAGCAGGCCCGACCGCGCCGGCGCAGCGCTGCGGCGCGCTCCTGGCAGTACGCGCCGGCGGTCGGGTGGGCGTGCCCGGCGTGCGGCGCGTCGTTCTCGGCGGTCTGCAGCCAGGCGCGCGGCAGCCGCCCGGTGGTCCAGCGTTCCTCCAGGTAGGTGACGATCTCCGGGAAGTCCGCGACCGGGTAGGACTCGTCCTGCGGCAGCTCCTCCTCGCCGGGGGCGAGCTCGCCGTGGTTGACCAGCACCCGGAGGCGGCCGGACTCGCGGTCCCAGACCGAGACCGCGGCCATGGTGGCGCCGAGCGCCTCGGTGGCCCGGGCGGCGGCGGCCCGGACGGCCTCCAGCGGGGTGAGCGCCCCGGCCATGTCCTGGGCGAGTTCGACCACCGACTGGAGCCGCAGGTCGGGCAGCGGGTCGGCGCGGTGCGGGCCCTCGCAGCCGCGGTCCGTCATGGTCGCCTCACCGCTCACCGGCTCGCCTCGCTCCCTGTGCTCGGTCCTACCGGACCCCCACCGGTCGGCCGCACCCCTTGGCCGCTTGCACCAAGACTATGGCGATTTCGTTCGGTTATGCCCCGTTTGCCCGGATGAACCCGCAACGGACCGTACGACCTTCAACCGTTCGGCCACCCGGATCACCCCCAGCCGGCCCCACCAAACGCCCCGACCAGCCAGACCCGACCAGCCCGCTCCCACCAGTCGGACCAGTCCAGCCGTTCCGACCGCTCCGGCTACTCCGCCTACTCCGCCTTCATCCGCCGCGACAGCAGCCAAGGCTCCACCAGCCCCAGCCCCCGCACCGGCCGCCGCCACATCGGCTGGAGGTGGAACCGCGCCCCCGTGTCCGGCCCCGGCACCGGCAGCCCGGAGGCGGGCATCCCGGCCGCCACCGACAGCGCCTCGGCCAGGCCCGGCCCCTCCGAGTCGGCGGCGGCGACGCTGCCGTTCTGCTCCAGGGCGGCGGCGAACTCGCCGTCGATCAGCACCGCGTCCTTGGGGGCGATCGAGGTGAGCCGGCTGGCCAGGTTCACGGTGGTGCCGAAGACGTCTCCCATCCGCTGGGTGACCGTCCCGAAGGCCATGCCGACCCGCAGCGCCGGGATGGTTTCGTCCTCGGCGAGGGCGTCGATCAGGCTGAGCGCGATCTCGGCGGCGGTGGCCGGGTCCTCGGAGACGTAGAGGATCTCGTCGCCCAGGGTCTTGATCACCCGGCCGCCCTGCCCGGCGATCAGGTCGGAGCAGGTGTTCTCGAAGGTCTCGACCAGCTCGCCGAGTTCCTCCTCCTCCAGCCGCCGGGACAGCCGGGTGAAGCCGACCAGGTCCGCGAAGCCCACCGCGAGCCGGCCGCTGGTGATCTCGTGGTCCTCGGCGGCCTGGACGACCCGGCCGGTGACGGCGGCCAGCTGGCGCCGCCAGACGTACACCAGGAACTGCTCCAGCTCCGGCAGCAGCAGTTCGACCAGCGGGTACGCGACGTCGGCGCGGGTGAGTCCGGGCTCGACGGCCTGGGTGAGGTTCTCCAGGAAGGTGTCCATCTGCCAGCCGGCCAGCCGGGCCGTGGTCTGGCCGGTGGAGCGGGCCACCTGGATCGCCATCGACTCGCTGAGCAGCCCGGACTCGACCAGTCCGGCCAGCCGCCGCAGCGCGATCACGTCACCGTCGGTGAGCGCCCGGGACTGGCCGATGTCGGGGAAGCCCATGGCCCGCCAGAAGCGGGTGGCCAGCTCCATCGGGACGTCGGCGGCACGCGCGGCCTGGTACGGGGTGTAGCGGCGTGGTGCGTCCAGGATCAGGCGTTCCAGTTCGAGCGCGACCGTGGGGTCGTGACTGCCCGCCGTCCCGCCGTTGCCGTCCTCTGCCACCGGTCCGTCCCCGTGCGGTCGCCGCACTTGCCTCGTGTCCTACCTGTCCGGGCGCACCGCCCGCCACCCGGGCGGGCAGTGGCGCGCCTCACACCGCTGCCAGGTGGAATGTTCGCACGGAATCGCGTGATCCGGGGCATCCGCCCGAGTCAAGGAGAGGTGAAGACTGCCGTTCAGCGCGGCTCGGGGCGGACGTGGACCACGTCCCCCGCGCCGACCGCCCGGCGTGCGCCGTCCGCGGTGCGGACCACCAGGCGGCCGTCGCCGTCGATCGCGACCGCCTCGCCGACCAGCTCGCGGTCGCCCGGCAGGTGCACCTTGACCGGCCGGCCGAGGGTGCTGCAGCGGTCCGCGTACGCACGCAGCAGGTCGCTGGCGTGCGGGTCCCCCGCGGCGGCCGTCCACTCCCGGTAGAGCCCGGCGAACTCGCGCAGCAGGGCGCGCAGCAGGACGGACCGGTCGGTGGTCGAGGCCCCGGCCAGCGCGAGCGAGGCGGCGGTGGGGACGGGCAGTTCGGCGGTGCGCAGCGAGACGTTGAGGCCGATCCCGACCACCACCGCGCCGCCGCTCAGCTCGGTGAGGATGCCGCCGAGCTTGCGCTCCGCGCCGTCGATCTCCACCTGGAGGTCGTTGGGCCACTTCAGCCCGACCTCGACCCCGGCCACCCGGTCGAGGGTGCTGGCGGCGGCCACCCCGACCAGGATCGGCAGCCAGCCGTACCGCTCGACCGGCACCTCCTCCGGGCGCAGCAGGAAGGACAGGAACAGTCCGGAGCGGGCCGGGGCGGTCCACTGCCGGTCCAGCCGCCCGCGCGCGGCGCTCTGCGCCTCGGCGACCAGCACCGCGCCCTGCGGGGAGCCGGCGCGGGCCCGCTCGGCGAGGTCGCTGTTGGTCGAGCCGGTCTCGGTGACGACGTCCAGCGAGGTCCAGAGCCCGCCCGGGACGACCAGGTCGCGGCGCAGCGCCTCCTGGTCCAGCGGCGGCCGGTCCAGGTCGGTCCAGGGGGACGGTCCGGTGCGGCCGAAGCCGCGCAGTCCGCTGCGGCGGGGGGTCTCGGGTGCGGTCATGGTGGCCACCCTAGGGCCCGTCCTCAAGCTCCCGCCCGCGGCAGGACCGGCCACAGAGGCGCAGTCCGCCCCATCGTCCCGCAGAACACCCGTTGACACACTGTGTCGATGGCCATAACGCCAGGACGTGCCGCATCGCCCTGCGCGCTGGTTACGCTACGCAGCGGTAGTTCGCAGCGCCGCCCTGCCCTCGTGCGCGAGCCCCCGATCCCGGCCCGCGCGATCGAACAGGTCGCGGCCCATGATCAGGGAGAGCCACCGGATGACCGAGGCGCCGTACGACCCCCACACCACCGCCGGGAAGCTGGCCGACCTGCGGCGCAGGCTGGACGAGGCGGTGCACTCCGGCTCGTCCAAGGCCGTGGAGAAGCAGCACGCCAAGGGCAAGCAGACGGCCCGGGAGCGGGTCCTGGAGCTGCTCGACGAGGACTCCTTCGTCGAGTTCGACGAGTTCGCCCGGCACCGCTCGACCAACTTCGGCCAGGAGAAGAACCGCCCGTACGGCGACGGCGTGGTGACCGGCTACGGCACCGTCGACGGCCGCCAGGTCGCCGTCTTCGCCCAGGACTTCACCGTCTTCGGCGGTTCGCTCGGCGAGGTCTTCGGTGAGAAGATCGTCAAGGTGATGGACTTCGCGCTGAAGACCGGCTGCCCGGTCATCGGCATCAACGACTCCGGCGGCGCCCGGATCCAGGAGGGCGTGGTCTCGCTCGGCCTGTACGGCGAGATCTTCCGCCGCAACGTGCACGCCTCCGGCGTCATCCCGCAGATCTCGCTGATCATGGGCCCCTGCGCGGGCGGCGCGGTCTACTCCCCCGCGATCACCGACTTCGTGGTGATGGCGGACCGGACCTCGCACATGTTCATCACCGGCCCGGACGTGATCAAGACGGTGACCGGCGAGGACGTCGGCATGGAGGAGCTGGGCGGCGCCCGCACCCACAACACCAAGTCCGGCAACGCCCACTACCTGGCCTCGGACGAGAAGGAGGCGATCGAGTACGTCAAGAACCTGCTGTCGTACCTGCCCTCCAACAACCTGAGCGACCCGCCGTCCTACCCGGAGCAGGCCGACCTCTCGGTCACCGACGAGGACCTCGAACTCGACGCCATCGTCCCGGACTCGGCGAACCAGCCTTACGACATGCACAAGGTGATCGAGCACGTCGTCGACGACGGCGAGTTCCTGGAGACCCAGCCGCTGTACGCGGGCAACATCATCACCGGCTTCGGCCGGGTCGAGGGCCACCCGGTCGGCATCGTCGGCAACCAGCCGATGGACCTGGCCGGCTGCCTGGACATCAACGCCAGCGAGAAGGCCGCGCGGTTCATCCGCACCTGCGACTCCTTCAACATCCCGGTGCTGACCTTCGTGGACGTGCCCGGCTTCCTGCCCGGCACCGAGCAGGAGTGGGACGGCATCATCCGCCGCGGCGCCAAGCTGATCTACGCCTACGCCGAGGCGACCGTCCCGCTGATCACCGTGATCACCCGCAAGGCCTTCGGCGGCGCGTACGACGTCATGGGCTCCAAGCACCTGGGCGCCGACCTCAACCTGGCCTGGCCGACCGCGCAGATCGCGGTGATGGGCGCCCAGGGCGCGGTCAACATCCTGCACCGCCGGGAGATCGCCGAGGCCGAGGCGGCCGGCACCGTCGAGGAGAAGCGGGCCGAGCTGATCGCCTCGTACGAGGACACCCTGCTGAACCCGTACCTGGCCGCCGAGCGCGGCTACGTCGACGCGGTGATCGCCCCGAGCGAGACCCGCCGGCACATCGTCCGGGGCCTGCGGGCGCTGCGCGGCAAGCGCGAGGTGCTGCCGCCCAAGAAGCACGGCAACATCCCCCTGTAGGCACCACCCCTCTCGGGAGAGAACCAGCCATGTCCCCGATCCACGTGCTGCACGGGCAGCCGACCCCCGAGGAGCTCGCCACCGTCCTGGCGGTGGTCCAGGCCCGGGCCGCCGCCGCGCAGGCCGCCGCCGAGGCGGCGCGCCTGGCCGGTGTCGGCCCGGCCTCCCCCTGGAACGACCGCTCCCGGCTGCTCCGCCCCGCCGTCCGCCCGGGCGTCAACGCCTGGCGGACCTCGGGCTGGGCGCACTGAGCCGACCGTGCGGAGCGGGAGGCCGGCCGGCCCGGCTTCCCGCTCCACGGCCCGCCCGGCCGCCCGCTCCGCCCGCTCCGCCCGAAACCTGAGTACGGATACTCAGGCGGCCGGGCCCACCCGCACCGCACTCTGGACGGGTGCTCTGGTCAGACCCCGAGGACGAGCCCTCGCCCGAGGCCCGTCGCATGCAGGAGCGGATGCAGCGGGCCGGCAAGGTGCTCGCCGCGATCGTGCTGGTGGGTGCCGTACTGATCATGGTCAGCCGGTACTTCACCTGAGTCGTTCACCGGAACGGCTCAACCACCCACCCCCTACCCTGGTGGGCATGACCGACCAGCGCTCCCTTGTCCTCGCTTCCGCCTCCCCCGCCCGCCTCGGGCTGCTGCGCCAGGCGGGGCTCGACCCGCGCGTGGTGGTCAGCGGCGTCGACGAGGACGCGATCACCGCCGCCACCCCCGGCGAGCTCGCCCTCGTCCTGGCCGAGGCCAAGGCGAAGGCGGTCGCCGCCGAACTGACCGACGGCGAGCTGGTGATCGGCTGCGACTCCGTCCTGGAACTGGACGGCCTGGCCCTCGGCAAGCCGGCCGACGCCACCGAGGCGCTGGCCCGCTGGCAGTCCATGCGCGGCCGCGCCGGGGTGCTGCGCACCGGGCACTGCGTGATCGACACCGCGACCGGCCGGCAGTCCTCGGCGACCGCCTCCACCACCGTCCGCTTCGGCACCCCGGACGACGCCGAGGTGGCCGCCTATATCGCCTCCGGCGAACCGCTGCACGTGGCCGGGGCGTTCACCCTGGACGGCCGCTCGGCGCCGTTCGTCGACGGCATCGACGGCGACCCGGGCAACGTCATCGGCCTGTCCCTGCCGCTGCTGCGCCGGCTGCTCGCCGACCTGGACGTCCGCATCACCGATCTGTGGACCAACTGACCAGCTGCTCCGTCCGGTTGTACCTCTAGGGCGTGTCTGACACGCCCTAAGCTGACCGGCGTTCGAACGGGGAGGGAACGCGGGCGATGAACGACAACGTGCTCAACGTGGTGCTCGGCCTGGTGGCCAGCGCCATCAGCGCCGGGATCGGCTGGCTGGCCCAGACCCTGCGGCGGCGCCGGAAGGTCGAGCGGGTACGGGAGTTCTTCGGGCTCCCGGCCGGCAGCGAGTGCCTCATCGTGGTGCCCCGCAGCATCGGGACGGGCTCGCACGCCACCACCGTGACCCGCCGGGACGCCTACGCCCTGATGTGGCTGGCCGGGCTGGTCGAGGAGTGCGGCGCCCGGCCCGAACTGGTCGCCCACGACGCCGCGCACCGCGGCCTGGGCGCCAAGACCGAGCTGTGCCTGGGCGGTCCGGTCAGCAACGAGCGGATGGCCGCCCACCTGGCCTGGGGCCTGCCGGGCGTGCTGGTCACCTCCGGCCCGGACCCGGGCAGCAACGTGATCACGGTCGGCGCCCGGGAGTTCACCGTCGAGCCCGACCGGACCCACGTGCTGCTGGCCCGGATCGCCACCCCGGAGGGCGGCCGCCCGGTGTTCCTGATCTCCGGCCAGACCGGCACGGCCAACCAGGCGGGCGTGCGCTACCTGGTCGCGCACCACCGCGAACTGGCCCGCGAGCACGGCCGGAACGGCACCTTCGCCCTCGTCCTGCGGGTGGTCAACCCGGCGGCGTACGGGCCGGACATGGTCGAGCCGGTCGCCGACGTGACGACCGAGGCGGTGCGCCGCCCGACCGCCGCGACACCGGCCGGAAGCACCGCGGCATGAGCGGGCCGCGGAAGGTGTGTCCCATCCCACCGACCCGCCACGCCGCCCCACGGTCACCCACCGTCGACCACCCCCGCCCGAGCGCACCGGCCACGACCTGCGCAGTCGTTCCCAACCCCGTCCCGGCGGCGGGGAATCCCATCACCGAGCGTGTGGGATAGTTCACAACCCGGGGCTACTCGCCGGTACCGCCCAGGAATCCATAAACTCATCGAGGTTCAAGAAGGGAGCCACAGTGCGCAAGGTGCTCATCGCCAACCGCGGGGAAATCGCCGTCCGCGTCGCCAGGGCCTGCTCGGACGCCGGTATCGCCAGCGTCGCCGTCTACGCCGAGCCGGACCGGGATGCGCTGCACGTCCGCGCGGCCGACGAGGCTTACGCGCTGGGCGGTGACACCCCCGGCACCAGTTACCTGGACATCGCCAAGGTCCTCAAGGCCGCCGAGGACTCCGGCGCGGACGCCGTCCACCCCGGCTACGGGTTCCTGTCGGAGAACGCCGACTTCGCCCAGGCCGTCATCGACGCGGGCCTGACCTGGATCGGCCCGCCGCCGCAGGCCATCCGCGACCTCGGTGACAAGGTCACCGCCCGTCACGTCGCCCAGCGCGCCGGCGCCCCGCTGGTGGCCGGCACCCCGGACCCGGTCTCGGGCGCCGACGAGGTCGTCGACTTCGCCCGGGAGCACGGCCTGCCGGTCGCCATCAAGGCGGCCTTCGGCGGCGGCGGCCGCGGCCTCAAGGTCGCCCGCACCCTGGAGGAGATCCCGGAGCTGTACGAGTCCGCGGTGCGCGAGGCGGTCGCCGCCTTCGGTCGCGGCGAGTGCTTCGTGGAGCGCTACCTGGACAACCCGCGGCACGTGGAGACCCAGTGCCTCGCGGACAAGCACGGCAACGTGGTGGTCGTCTCCACCCGTGACTGCTCGCTGCAGCGCCGGCACCAGAAGCTGGTCGAGGAGGCGCCCGCGCCGTTCCTGACCGAGGCCCAGAACGCCGAGCTGTACCGCGCCTCCAAGGCCATCCTCAAGGAGGCCGGCTACGAGGGCGCCGGGACCTGCGAGTTCCTGGTCGCGCTGGACGGCACGATCTCCTTCCTGGAGGTCAACACCCGTCTGCAGGTGGAGCACCCGGTCACCGAGGAGGTCACCGGGATCGACCTGGTCCGCGAGATGTTCCGGATCGCCGACGGCGAGGAGCTCGGCTACGGCGACCCGGAGGTGCGCGGCCACTCCTTCGAGTTCCGCATCAACGGCGAGGACCCGGGCCGCAACTTCCTGCCCGCGCCCGGCACCGTGACGCTGTTCGCCCCGCCGTCCGGCCCGGGCGTGCGCCTGGACTCCGGCGTGGAGTCCGGCTCGGTCATCGGCCCGGCCTGGGACTCGCTGCTGGCCAAGCTGATCGTCTCCGGCCGCGACCGCAAGCAGGCCCTGGAGCGGGCCCGGCGTGCGCTGAGCGAGTTCAGGGTCGAGGGCATGGCCACCGCCATCCCGTTCCACCAGGCGGTCGTCACCGACCCGGCGTTCGCGCCGGAGGTGCACGGCGGCGAGGGCCCGTTCACGATCTACACCCGCTGGATCGAGACCGAGTTCGAGAACACCATCCCGGCCTTCACCGGCGGTGCCGGCGAGGGCGAGGAGGCGGAGACCCGGGAGACCGTGGTCGTCGAGGTCGGCGGCAAGCGGATCGAGGTCTCGCTGCCGTCCTCGCTGGGCGTCGCGGCGGCCCCGGCCGCCGGTGCGACCGGTGCCGCCAAGGCCAAGCGCCGGGTGGGCGCCAAGAAGGCCGGTTCGGCCGTCAGCGGTGACACCCTGGCCTCGCCGATGCAGGGCACCATCGTCAAGGTCGCCGTCGAGGAGGGCCAGGTCGTCGCCGAGGGCGAGCTGATCGTGGTCCTGGAGGCGATGAAGATGGAGCAGCCGCTGAACGCCCACAAGGCGGGCACCGTGGTCGGCCTCAAGGCCGAGGTCGGCGCGAGCGTCAGCAGCGGCGCCGCGCTCTGCGAGATCAAGGACTGACGACGGGTTCGTCAATCTTCGACCGGTCCGTACTCCCTTCGGGGGGTGCGGACCGGTCGCGTTTGCCGCGCCGCCGTGAGCCGGGCTCAGCGCCCGCGCGGCAGGCCCATCTCGGCCAGCCGGACCGGCATCCCGCCGGGGCCGACCGGGCCGCCGCCGTGCGCCCCGGGGCGGCGCTGGCCGGGCAGCGGGGCGCCGCCGGGCGGGCCGGGACGGCGGCCCAGCGGGCCCGGCTGGGTCTGGTGCACCGGGCCGCTGCCGGTGCCGTGCACCGGGGCGTCGCCGCTCGGCGCGGCCCCGAGCGGCGCCAGGTCGATCTGCACCCCGCAGTCGGCGAGCGCGTCCAGTTCGCGGGCGCAGGCGTCGTCCGCGGTGGCCTGCTCGTCGGTGACCAGCCGGGTGATGGTCTCGGTGGCGACGGTCTGGAACATGCCGGCCGCGCCGAGCTTGGTGTGGTCGGCGAGGACGATGACCTCGGCGGCCGCCAGCACCATGGCCCGGTCCACGCTCGCGGACAGCATGTTCGCGGTCGACAGCCCCCGCTCGGCGGTCAGCCCGCTGCCGGAGATGAAGGCCTTGGTGACCCTCAGCCCCTGCAACGACTGCTCGGCGCCGCTGCCCACCAGGGCGTAGTTGGAGCCGCGGAGGGTGCCGCCGGTCATCACCACCTCGACCCGGTTGGCGTGCGCCAGCGCCTGGGCGACCAGCAGCGAGTTGGTGACCACCGTCAGCCCGGGCACCCGGGCCAGCCGGCGGGCCAGCTCCTGGGTGGTGGTGCCGGCGCCGACCACCACCGCGTCGCCCTCCTCCACCAGTCCGGCGGCGGCGTCCGCGATGGCGCTCTTCTCCGCCGCGGACAGATGGGTCTTCTGCGGGTAGCCGGGTTCGCGGCTGAAGCCGCCGGGGAGCACCGCGCCGCCGTGCCGGCGGTCGAGGAGCCCTTCTGCCTCCAGCGCCCGCACGTCACGACGCACGGTCACTTCGGAGGTCTGGACGACGCGGGCCAACTCCCGGAGCGAGACCGCTCCGTTGGCGCGCACCATTTCGAGGATCAACTGGCGACGTTCTGCTGCAAACACAGAACCGACGGTAACCTGCGTGACCGTCTGCTTTCAGGCGTTTGCAGCTGGTAGCGGGAATTGCTCACGCAAGAGCGGCGCGTGACCGTACAATACGCGCCGTCAACACCCCGGAACTGCGCCCGCCGTCCGGGTGACGATCATGCCCGCGCGAAGGGCGGCCGCCGACCGGCAGCCGCCCCAACTGTGCGCCTTGAGCTCAGGATTCGCCGCCGGCCCGCTTCCGGACGTGCAGCTGCCGGGCGGCCTCGGCGGTCGAGCCGGAGACCGACGGGTAGACGGTGAAGGCGCTGGCCACCTGTTCGACCGTCAGATTGGCGTCCACCGCGAGCGCGATCGGGTGGATCAGTTCGCTGGCCCGCGGGGCGACCACGACGCCGCCGACCACGATGCCGGTGCCCGGGCGGCAGAACAGCTTCACGAAGCCGTCCCGGATGCCCTGCATCTTCGCCCGCGGGTTGCCGCGCAGCGGCAGCTTGACCACGACGGCGTCCATCTTGCCGCACTCCACGTCGGCGGCGGTGTAGCCGACGGTGGCGATCTCCGGGTCGGTGAAGACGTTGGAGGCCACGGTCTTGAGGTTCAGCGGCTGCACCGCGTCGCCCAGCGCGTGGTACATCGCGATCCGGCCCTGCATGGCCGCCACCGAGGCGAGCATGAAGACGCCGGTGCAGTCACCGGCCGCGTACACGCCCGGGGCGCTGGTGCGGGAGACCCGGTCGACCTGGATCTGGCCCCAGTCGTTGAGCTTGACCCCGGCCTCCTCCAGGCCCATCTCCGCGGTGTTGGGGATCGAGCCGACCGCCATCAGGCAGTGGGTGCCCTCGATCACCCGGCCGTCGGCGAGGGTGACCTCGACCCGGTCGCCGATACGCTTGGCGCTCTCGGCCCGCGAACGGCCCATCACGTTCATGCCGCGGCGGCGGAAGACGTCCTCCAGCACCTCGGCGGCGTCCGGGTCCTCGCCCGGCAGCACCCGGTCGCGGCTGGAGACCAGGGTGACCTTGGAGCCGAGCGCCTGGTACGCGCCGGCGAACTCGGCACCGGTCACACCGGAACCGACCACGATCAGCTCGCGGGGCAGCTCCTCCAGGTCGTACACCTGGGTCCAGGTGAGGATCCGCTCGCCGTCCGGCTGGGCGTCCGGCAGCTCGCGCGGGTGGGCGCCGGTGGCGATCAGCACCGCGTCGGCGCGCAGCGACTGCACGCTGCCGTCGGGGGTGTCCACCAGCACCTCGCGGGAGCCGTCCACGGCCTGCCCGCCGGCGCCGAGCCGGCCGCGCCCGCGCAGCACGGTGACCCCGGCGCGGGTGACGGACTGGGTGATGTCGTGGGACTGCGCGATCGCCAGTCGCTTCACCCGGCGGTTGACCTTGCCCAGGTCCACGCCGATGACCTTGGACTCCCGCTCCTCGGCGGCGCCCTGGTCGACGGTGATGCCCAGCTCCTCGTACGAGCTGTCGAAGGTGGTCATCACCTCCGCGGTCGCGATCAGCGTCTTCGACGGCACGCAGTCCGTGAGCACCGCCGATCCGCCCAGACCGTCGCGGTCGACGACGGTCACCTCCGCGCCGAGCTGAGAGGCCACCAGGGCCGCCTCGTAGCCGCCGGGTCCGCCACCGATGATCACGATCCGAGTCACGTACCCCATTGTCCCGCACGCCGGGAGCGGCGCCACAACTGGGTCCGGGCTCGATCTCCTCGTCCACTCGCCCCGCCCCGTGGGCCGACCGGGCTACGCTGCACCCATGCCCCTTTACGCCGCGTATGCCACCAACCTCGATGCCCGGCAGATGACCCGCCGAGCCCCGCACTCCCCGCTCCGCGGCACGGGGTGGCTGGACGGCTGGCGGCTCACCTTCGGCGGCGAGCAGCTCGGCTGGGAGGGCTCGCTGGCCACCGTCGTGGAGGACGAGAAGGACCAGGTCTTCGTCTCCCTCTACGACATCGCACCGATGGACGAGGAGGGCCTGGACCGCTGGGAGGGCGTCCAGCTCGGCATCTACCGCAAGATCAAGCTGCGGGCGCAGACCCTGGACGGCGACATCCCGGTCTGGACGTACGTGCTCAACGACTACGAGGGCGGCCTGCCCGCGGCCCGCTACCTCGGCCTGATCGCCGACGCCGCGGAGAGCGCCGGGGCCCCGCACGACTACGTGATGGAGCTGCGCCGGCGGCCGTGCTGACCGCCGGTCCGCTTTCCGTACGAATCGACGAACCCGGTCGCCCGGAAGCGCCACCGAGCTGTGTCTTCGGGTCAACCGGGTAACGATCCGACATGCCGGAGCGGAATTTCTACGCGCGTAGCCGAAAGCCGTCTATCCTCGGACCCGTGAACGCTTCTCCTCAGTCGGTCGTCTCCGCCGACCCCTACGCCGCCGCCCAGGCCGCCGCCGAGCGCCTGCGCGAGCTGACCGGTGCCGAGCGGCACGACGTCGCCCTGGTGATGGGCTCCGGCTGGGTGCCGGCCGCCGACGCCCTGGGCGAGACCGTGGCCGAGTTCCCGGTCACCGAGCTCCCGGGCTTCCCCGCCCCCGCCGTGGCCGGCCACGCCGGCAAGATCCGCTCGGTGAAGATCGGCGACAAGCGCGCCCTGATCTTCCTGGGCCGCAACCACTACTACGAGGGCCACGGCGTCGCCACCGTCGTCCACGGCGTGCGCACCGCCGCCGCGGCCGGCTGCGGGATCATCGTGCTGACCAACGGCTGTGGCGGTCTGCGCCAGGGCTGGACCCCGGGTCAGCCGGTCCTGATCAGCGACCACATCAACCTCACCGCGGACTCCCCGATCGTCGGCGCCAACTTCGTCGACCTCACCGACCTGTACTCCAAGCGCCTGCGCGCGCTGTGCCGCGAGGTCGACCCGAGCCTGGACGAGGCCGTCTACGTCCAGTTCCGCGGCCCGCACTACGAGACCCCGGCCGAGGTCAACATGGCCCGGGTGATCGGCGGCGAGCTGGTCGGCATGTCCACCACCCTGGAGGCCATCGCCGCCCGCGAGGCCGGCTCCGAGGTCCTCGGCATCTCCCTGGTCACCAACCTGGCCGCCGGCATCACCGGCGAGCCGCTCAACCACGAAGAGGTCCTGGAGGCCGGCAAGGCCTCGGCCGAGCGCATGGGCGAGCTGCTGGCGAAGGTCCTGGAGCGGATCTGACGCCTGCCGGGCGCAGAATCATGAACGACGGGGCCCACGGGCGGCGTGATCCGCTGATCACGCCATCCCGGGGGCCCCGTCCGCATGTGCACACCTCTTCTCCCCTTTGCGTGGAACCCTCCGGCCGTCACCCGACGCACTTCCCGATGGAGCAGGCAAGAACATGACGCAGGCACTCAACCCCGATCTCCTCGCCCGGGCCCGCACCTGGCTGGCCGAGGACCCCGACCCCCAGACCCGCGAGGAGCTCTCCGCCCTGCTCGCCCGGGCCGAGGGCGCGGAGGCCCAGGAGGACAACACCCGCGCCTGGTCCGAGCTCTCCGAGCGCTTCTCCGACCGCCTCCAGTTCGGCACCGCCGGCCTGCGCGGCGAGCTCGGCGCCGGCCCGATGCGGATGAACCGCGCCGTGGTGATCCGGGCCGCCGCCGGCCTGGTCGCGTACGTGAAGCAGCAGGGCCTCGGCGACCTCGTGGTGATCGGCTACGACGCCCGGTACAAGTCGTACGACTTCGCCCGGGACACCGCCGCCGTGGTGGTCGCCGCCGGTCTGCGCGCCGCGCTGCTGCCGCGCCCGCTGCCGACCCCGGTGCTCGCCTTCGCCGTCCGCCACCTGGGCGCGGCCGCCGGCGTGACCGTCACCGCCAGCCACAACCCGCCGCAGGACAACGGCTACAAGGTCTACCTGGGCGACGGCTCGCAGATCGTCCCGCCGGCCGACGCCGGGATCGCCGCCGAGATCGACGCGATCGGCTCGCTGGACGACGTCCCGCGCGCCGAGGAGGGCTGGGAGGTGCTCGGCGAGGACGTCGTCGAGGCCTACCTGACCCGGGCCGTCTCGATCGTCGACGAGCACAGCCCGCGCGAGCTGGACGTGGTCTACACCCCGATGCACGGCGTCGGCCGCGACACCCTGGTCGCCGCCTTCCGCCGGGCCGGCTTCCCCGCGCCGACCGTGGTCGCCGAGCAGGCCGAGCCCGACCCGGACTTCCCGACCGTGGCCTTCCCCAACCCGGAGGAGCCGGGGGCGATGGACCTCGCCTTCCGCACCGCCGCCGCGGTCGGCCCGGACATCGTGATCGCCAACGACCCGGACGCCGACCGCTGCGCGGTGGCCGTCCCGGTCAACGGCAACGCCGTGGGCAGCGGCAACGGCACCTCCGGCTGGCGGATGCTGCGCGGCGACGAGGTCGGCGCGCTGCTGGGCTCCGCGCTGGTCGCGAAGAAGGCCGAGGGCACCTTCGCCACCACCATCGTCTCCGCCACCCTGCTCGGCCGGATCGCCGAGGCCGCCGGCCTGGGCTACGCCGAGACGCTGACCGGCTTCAAGTGGATCTCCCGCGCCGAGGGCCTGCGCTACGGCTACGAGGAGGCGCTCGGCTACTGCGTCGACCCGGAGGGCGTCCGGGACAAGGACGGCATCACCGCCGCCCTGCTGGTCGCCGAGCTGGCCGCGACGCTCAAGAAGTCCGGCCGCACGCTGACCGACCTGCTGGACGACCTGGCGCTGGAGCACGGCCTGCACGCCACCGACCAGCTGTCCGTCCGGGTGCAGGACCTCTCGCTGATCGCCGACGCCATGCGCCGGCTGCGCGAGCAGCCGCCGACCGTCCTGGCCGGGCTGACCGTCACCCGCGCCGACGACCTCTCGGCCGGCTCGGCCGAGCTGCCGCCCACCGACGGCCTGCGCTACTACCTGGCCGGCGAGACCGTGCGCTCGGCCCGGATCGTGGTCCGCCCGTCGGGCACCGAGCCCAAGCTCAAGTGCTACCTGGAGGTCGTCCTCCCGGTCGGCAGCGCGGCCGACCTGGCCGCCGCCCGGGAGCGGGCCGCCGGGCTGCTCGCCGACATCAAGCGGGACCTCGGCGCGGCCGCCGGCATCTCCGCCTGACCCCACCGCACGCCCGTGCCTCCCCACCCCCTCGGGGGCGGGGAGGCACGGGCGCGTCAGCGGTCGTCCGTCAGCGGTCGTCGGCCGCTCCCGCGCCGAACCGGTCGCCCGCGAAGGGCGCCAGGTCGATGCCGACGGGTTCGCCCAGCGCCAGGGCGGCCGCGCAGTCGCCCACCGCGGGGGCGAACTTGAACCCGTGCCCCGAGCAGGCCGAGGTGTGGACGATCCGCGGGTCGGCCGGCGAGCGGTCGATGATGAAGCTGCCGTCCGGGGTCAGGGTGTAGTAGCAGTAGCGCGCCCGGGGTGCCTCCGGCCGGACGCCGGTGAAGATCCGGGCCACCATGCGGGCCATCTCCTCCCGCTCCGCCGTCGAGACCTCGCGGCGTGCCAGGTCCGTCGGGTCCCCGGGCACCTGCTGGCGGTTGTGGAAGCCGATCTTGACCTCGCGGCCGCCCTCACCCCATTCGGGCACGCCGTAGACGACCTGCCCGTCGGCGCTCTCGTACAGGAAGGCGGGGAAGCCCTCGGTGCCCAGCTTCGGGTCCGCCCGGAACCAGTACACCGGGACCCGCATCGGGCTCAGGTGCCGCGCCGGGGACGGCGTGAGCGGCCCCTTCATCCAGGGGCCGGTCGCGACCACGACGGCGTCGCAGGAGAGCGTCCCGCCGGAGCGCAGCCGTACGGTCACGCCACCGGCGTCGGACCGCAGGTCCACCACCTCCTCGCCGAAGCGGATCGAGGCCCCCCGGCGGACCGCCTCGTCGACCATCGCCAGCCGGGCGCGGTTGGCCAGGACGGTGTAGGCACCGGGTTCGTACAGCGCCTTCATGTCGGCCCCGACGCCGAACCACGGGAAGCGCCCGTTGAGCTGCTCGGCGTTCCAGACCTCGTGCGCGATGCCGCCGGCCTCCGCGGTCCGCCGGCTGAGGTCCACCACGCCGCTGGACTCGGCCCCGACGAAGACCCCGCCGGTGCGCATCAGCAGGGTGTCCCCGTACGCGACCTCCAGGTCCGTCCACCGCTCGTGGGCGCGCTCCAGCAGCGGAAGGTAGTCGGTCCCCTCCCAGTAGGCCCGGCGGAAGATCCGGGTCTCGCCGTGGGAGGAGCCGAACCGGTGCGTCGGGCCGTGGGCGTCGACGGCGAGCACCCGCGCGCCCCGTTCGGCCAGCGCCTGTGCCGCCGCCGCGCCGAACACCCCGAGGCCGATGACCAGTACGTCGCCCGTTCTCACAGCCGTACCCCCTTCTCGACCGGTGCCGCGACCGGCCCGGACTGCGGACGCGCCCTGCGGACGCGCAGCGCCGATTCGATGACGATGGAGACCAGCGACAGCCAGACCACGGCGAAGCAGATCAGCGTGTTGGCGGACGGCCGCTGGTGGTACCAGACCAGCGCGACGACGAGCTGCGTGGTCGGCAGCACGTACTGCATGAACCCCGTCGCGGTCAGGCTGACCTTCTTCGCGCCGAAGGCGATCAGCCACAGCGGCGTGACGGAGACCAGGCCGCACACCGCGAGCAGCACGAAGTCCGTGTGCCCGGCGGCCGGCCCCGGGTCGAGCGAGTAGCCCGTGGTGAGGACGGCGATCCCGATGCCGAGCGCCAGCAGGGCCGTCTCCAGGGTCAGCCCGGTGACCGGGTCGGCGGTGGTGAGCTTCTTCAGGAAGGTGTACACGCCCCAGGTCAGGCCGATCGTGACGTACACCCACCAGTCGAGTTCGGTGCTGCGCACGACGAGCAGCACGACGCCGAGCAGGCACAGCCCGAGCGCGGCCCGGCGCAGCCGTCCGAGCGGTTCGCGCATCACCAGCGTCCCGAGGACGACGGTCACCGCCGGGGCGATGAGGTAGCCGAGGCCGGTCTCGATGACCCGCCCGTGGATCGAACCCCAGATGAACGTGAGCCAGTTGACGCAGACCAGCAGCGCCGCGGTCAGGTGCACCAGCACCAGCCTCGGGGTGGCGGCCGTGCGGGCCGCGGCCCGGAACCGCCCCAGCAGCGCGAGCGCGGCGCACAGCGTCGCCAGCGACACCAGGATGCGGTAGCCGAGCAGCGTCACCGGCGGTACGTGCGCCAGGGCCCGCCAGAACAGCGAGGACGAGCCGAGGATGACGTTGGCGACCGCGATCGCGGCCAGGCCCGCCGGAGCGCCCCGGCCGCGCACGCTACCCATCCGCCCGCCTCTCCCCCCGGCGGGCCAGGCGGCATTCGACGATCTCGTACGACCAGTAGAGGGTCCCGTCGCCGGCGATGCTGAAGGCCGCGCCGTGGTGCTCCTTCCAGTGGTGGAACTCCCGGGTGAGGACCTGTCTGGAGGCGTGCCACTCCCTGGTGTACAGGAACAGCGGGAAGCTGTGCCGTTCGATCAGCCGGAACTCCAGTGGGCCGGCGCTGCCCGCCGGCCCGCCGAGTCGGCGGAGCACGTCCTGGATGCCCGTCATGGAGTTGAGGCCGACGACGGCGCGCCCGGTGTCGGTCAGGTGGTCCGGGAGGTCGCGCAGGAAGCCGAGCAGGACCTCCTCGCCGGAGAACATGGCCGACAGTTCGAGGTCGGCCAGCCCCTGCTGCCGCAGTTCGCGCCGGCAGTCCGCGGACGGGGTGCGCCAGCCGGGCGGGTTGAAGACGACGAGGTCGAACCTGCGGTCCGCGGCCGGGCTCTGGAACAGGCTGCCCGAGTCGAACCGGACGATCTGGTCGCCGAAGTTGAGCTGCTCGTTCTCCGCGGCGGTCTTCAACGCGGGGATCGACACGTCCGTCGCCACGATGTCGCGGGCGCCCAGGCTCCGCATCAGCAGGGCCAGGGCCCCGCTGCCGGTGCCCATGTCGAGGACCGATCCCTCCAGGACGGACCGGTCGAGGGTGCGCACCAGGACGTCGCCGAGGCTCAGCCCGGCGGGGCTGACCTTGAACACGCCCGGCCGGTCCTGCAGTCGGAGGCTGTGCCCGAGCCCGAAGTAGACCTCGTAGAAGTCCTCGGAATGCACCGCCGCGGTTCTGTCACCGGGATTGTGCTGCCGGATCACGCCCAGCATGATTCCCCCTCTAATGGAATTTTCGGTCGGGTTCTCGGCCGGTTCCCCGGCCGCACCGCATTCACCGGGGTGGCGGCCGCCGTGGCACGCGCTTTCACCTGCCGATGCCGCCCAGTTCACGCGACCGGTCGGCGGACCGGGTCAAACCCCCCACCAGTACCTCCTGGAGCCCCAGCTCCTGGAAATGGAAGATTCCCTGTTCGGTCGTTCCCCCCGGGGTCATGACCTGCCGGCAGAGTTCCTCGGGGGAGTGCTCGGTCGAATCCAGGAGTTCCGCGGTGCCGCGCAGTACCTGGGTGGTCATCGACCGGGCCTGCGCGCGGTCGAACCCGGCGGTGACGGCGAAGTCGATGAAGGCCCCGGCGATGTGCGCGACGAAGGCCGGCCCGCCGCCGCAGAGCGCGGTGGCGTCGTCGATGAGGGCCTCGTCGCGCACGGTGAGGGCCCGGCCGATCGACGACAGCAGCCGTTCGGCGGTCCGCACGTCGGCCGCCGGCACGGTGGCGCCGGGGCACAGCACGGTCATGCCCTGCGCGACCTCGGACGGCGTGTTGGGAATCGCCCGGACGACGCGGTCGGTGTGCAGCAGCGCCGTGATGGCCGCGATGCTCACCCCGGCCATCACGGAGATGACCAGGGCCCCCTCGAACGCGCCCGGTTCCTGGTCGGCCGCGAAGCCCTCGAAGGCCTGCGGCTGGATGGCCAGGATCACGGCGTCCCCGGGCCGCGGGCGGTACCGGACGACGGGTTCCAGGCCGAATTCCGTGCGTACCAGGAGCGCCCGGGATTCGGCCGTCTCCACGATTTCGAGCGGGAGGTCCGGAGTTTTCCTCAGGAGTCCGGAAATGATCGCGGCGCCCATGTGCCCGGCGCCGATGACGACGACCCGGTCCACGCCGGCTGTCAGACTTTCCCCACTGGCCACATTTCCCCCACTGTCAACGGGCGTCACTTCTGGACGCACCAAGCGACGGTCATCACGAATGTGCCTTTTCGGAAGCTTCACAACACCCGCGCCAGCCTATTTATGTGATCTTGGACCGACAAGTGACCAAAGGCGGATGGACCGGACAGGTTTTACGACCGTACAAAACCTATTTCGAGGGACGGGCCTCCCCCAACGCACCTCCCCGCGCCGCGCCTCCCCCAATGCGAAGGAGCCCGCCGTTTCCGGCGGGCTCCTGCGTGGTGCGGTCGTCGTCAGACCGCGATCACCGTGATCAGCGCGACCAGGCCGAGCAGCGTCGGGGCGATCACCCACCAGCACCAGCGGACGACCACCGGGCCGGCGGCGTCGGGTCGGCGGCCGTTGCGCTCGGCCATTCCCTGGAGGACGTCGGTCACCTGGTCGGACCAGGCCCGGGTGGGGTCCGAGGACCCCTGGACGACCGGGTTGGTCCGGGCGGCGAGGCCCAGCCCCAGGCCCGTCCGGGAGGCGTGCTCGGCGTTGCCGCGGCTCAGTGCCCGGTTGGCCCGCTTGCGCTGGCGCAGCGACACCGGGACGGCCCACACCTGGTACTTCTTCTCGCCGGACAGCAGCTCGACCGAGTACCCGGCCCGCAGCGCGTCGACCGAGGCCCAGGGGACGGTGATGGTGCGCCAGGGGTTGCGGACGACCAGGCGCCGGCTGCCGGCGAACACCGCCGGGCGCAGCGTGTAGGCGATCACCGGGAAGGCGAACACCGGCAGCGCCGCGAGCGCGACGTACGGGGTCTTGCCGGTGCCGGTCACCGCCGCGTCGCCGATCAGCCAGGCGGCGACGGCGAGCAGGAACACTCCGGAGATCACGCCGGGGACGGAGCGGTACACGCGGTCCGCGTACTCGGGTTCCCCGTCGGGGGCGGCCGGGCCCTGGTGGGGCTTGCCGTCGGATTCGGTCATGGCGTCGATTCTGCCCCATGCACCCCTCGCCGGCGGGTCTCGGTCCGGCCACGAATGGCCCCCCAGGCGGCGCCCCGCCAGCACCCCGGCCGGCACCCCGCCCTCGTCCGGGCCCCCGCCGGGCGGCCCCGCTCGGCCGAGGTCTCGGTCCGGCCACGAAAGGCGGCCGGAAAGGTGGCCGCTCTAGCGGTCGGCTACGCGCGTAGATATGCTGGTCTGGTGACTATGTCCACTGTTGCAGCCAATGCCCCCGGCGTTGCGGGCAGCGGCCTCGCGGACGTTGCGGCGTCCGAGGCCTCGCTCCGCCGCTTCCTGCACGGCCTGCCCGGCGTCGACCAGGTCGGCCTCGAAGCCCGCGCCGCGTCCCTCGGGACCCGCTCGATCAAGACCACGGCGAAGGCCCGCGCCATCGACCTGGCGATCTCCATGATCGACCTGACCACGCTGGAGGGCGCGGACACGGTCGGCAAGGTGCGCGCACTGTGCGCCAAGGGCAGGACCCCCGACCCGACCGACCCGACCACCCCGCGCGTCGCCGCCATCTGTGTCTACCCGGACATGGTCGCCACCGCGAAGGACGCCCTCCGGGGCACCGACATCCAGGTCGCCTCGGTGGCCACCGCCTTCCCGGCCGGCCGCGCCGCCCTCCCGGTCAAGCTCGCCGACACCGCCGACGCGGTGGCCGCGGGCGCCGACGAGATCGACATGGTGATCGACCGGGGCGCCTTCCTCTCCGGCCGCTACTTCGACGTCTTCAACGAGATCGTCGCCGTCAAGGAGGCGTGCAAGCGCGCCGACGGCAGCTACGCCCACCTCAAGGTGATCTTCGAGACCGGCGAGCTGCAGACCTACGACAACGTCCGCCGGGTCTCCTGGCTGGCGATGCTGGCCGGCGCCGACTTCATCAAGACCTCCACCGGCAAGGTCACCGTCAACGCGACCCCGCCGGTCACCCTGCTGATGCTGGAGGCGGTCCGCGACTTCCGCGCCGCCACCGGCGTCCAGGTCGGCGTGAAGCCGGCCGGTGGCATCAAGACCACCAAGGACGCCATGAAGTACCTGGTGATGGTCAACGAGACGCTCGGCGACGACTGGCTGACCCCGCACTGGTTCCGCTTCGGCGCCTCCAGCCTGCTCAACGACCTGCTGATGCAGCGCCAGAAGCTCGCCACCGGCCGCTACTCCGGCCCCGACTACGTGACGGTGGACTGATCACCATGGCCAAGAAGAAGAACACCGAGGAGCCCGCGGCCCAGCCGGCCGGAGGCCTCTTCACCTACGCCCCGGCCCCGGAGTCCCCCGCCGCCGCGGGCGACCTCGCGACCTCGTACGGCCACTTCATCGGCGGCGAGTTCGTCGACTCCTCCGGCAGCGAGGCCCTCAAGACGGTCAACCCGGCCACCGAGCAGGTGCTCGCCGAGTTCGCCCAGGGCACCGACGAGGACGTGGACCGCGCCGTCGCCGCCGCCCGCAAGGCCTTCGCCGACTGGTCGGCGCTGCCGGGCAGCGAGCGCGCCAAGTACCTGTTCCGGATCGCCCGGATCATCCAGGAGCGCGCCCGCGAGCTGGCCGTGCTGGAGTCGATGGACAACGGCAAGCCGATCCGCGAGACCCGCGACTTCGACATCCCGACCGTCGCCGCCTGGTTCTTCTACTACGCGGGCTGGGCGGACAAGCTGGACTACGCCGGCTTCGGCGCCAACCCGCGCCCGCTGGGCGTGGCCGGCCAGATCATCCCGTGGAACTTCCCGCTGATGATGCTGGCGTGGAAGATCGCGCCCGCGCTGGCGACCGGTAACACCGTCGTCCTCAAGCCGGCCGAGACCACCCCGCTGACCGCGCTGCGCTTCGCCGAGATCTGCCGCCAGGCCGGTCTGCCGAAGGGCGTCGTCAACATCGTCACCGGCGACGGCCGCACCGGCGCCGCGCTCACCGCGCACCCGGACGTCAACAAGGTCGCCTTCACCGGCTCCACCCCGGTCGGCCGGGCGATCGCCAAGCAGCTGGCCGGCAGCCGCAAGAAGCTGTCGCTGGAGCTGGGCGGCAAGGCCGCCAACATCGTCTTCGACGACGCGCCGATCGACCAGGCGGTCGAGGGCATCGTCAACGGCATCTTCTTCAACCAGGGCCACGTCTGCTGCGCCGGCTCCCGCCTGCTGGTCCAGGAGTCGATCCAGGACGAGCTGCTGGACGCCCTCAAGCGCCGGATGGGCACCCTGCGGGTCGGCGACCCGCTGGACAAGAACACCGACATCGGCGCGATCAACTCGGCCGCCCAGCTGGCCCGGATCACCGAGCTGACCGCGGCCGGCGAGGCCGAGGGCGCCGAGCGCTGGTCGCCGGAGTGCGAACTCCCGGGCACCGGCTTCTGGTTCAGGCCGACCCTGTTCACCGGCGTCAGCCAGGCCCACCGGATCGCCCAGGAGGAGATCTTCGGCCCGGTCCTGTCGGTGCTGACCTTCCGCACCCCCGAAGAGGCGGTCCAGAAGGCCAACAACACCCCGTACGGCCTCTCCGCCGGCATCTGGACGGAGAAGGGCTCGCGCATCCTCTGGACGGCCAACCGGCTCAAGGCGGGTGTGGTCTGGGCCAACACCTTCAACAAGTTCGACCCGACCTCGCCGTTCGGCGGTTTCAAGGAGTCGGGTTACGGCCGCGAGGGTGGCCGCCACGGTCTGGAGCCCTACCTGAATGTCGAGGCCCGAGATGTCTGACACGACCATCCAGCGTCTTGACGTCCTCAAGACCTACAAGCTGTACGTCGGCGGGAAGTTCCCGCGCTCCGAGAGCGGGCGGGTGTACGAGGTGACCGACTCAAAGGGCGAGTGGCTCGCCAACGCCCCGCTGGGCACCCGCAAGGACACCCGGGACGCCGTCCTGGCCGCCCGCGCGGCGGTCAAGGGCTGGGCCGGCACCACCGCGTACAACCGCGGCCAGGTGCTCTACCGGGTCGCCGAGATGCTGCAGGGCCGGCGTGAGCAGTTCGCCGCCGAGGTGGCGCTCTCCGAGGGCATCGGCCCGAAGAAGGCCGCCGCGCTGGTGGACGCCGCGATCGACCGCTGGGTCTGGTACGCGGGCTGGACGGACAAGATCGCCCAGATCGCGGGCGGCGCCAACCCCGTCGCCGGGCCGTACTTCAACCTCTCCACCCCGGAGCCGACCGGCGTGGTCGGGATCGTCGCCCCGCAGGCCGGGTACGGGCACTCGCTGCTCGGCCTGGTCTCGGTGATCGCCCCGGCGATCGCCACCGGCAACACGGTCGTGGTCGCGGCCGCCGCGGACGCCCCGCTGCCCGCGCTGTCCCTGGGCGAGGTGCTGGCCACCTCGGACCTCCCGGGCGGCGTGGTCAACATCATCTCGGGCCGGACCGCGGACATCGCCCCCACCCTGGCCTCGCACCAGGACGTCAACGCGCTGGACCTCACCGGCGCCATCGCCGCCGACGGCCCCGGCGCGGCGACCGCCCTGGAGGCCGCCGCCGCCGATACCCTGAAGCGGGTGGTCCGTCCGGGGCTGGACCCGTTCGCCCAGGACTGGACGGATGCGCCCGGTACCAACCGGCTACTCTCCTTCCTGGAGACGAAGACGGTCTGGCACCCGATGGGTATCTGACCCTCCGTCGGTATCGCGTCACAACTCCACAGACTGGCCGTCCCCCGTGCCCTCTCCCCCCCAGGGCCCGGACGGTCATTGGACGGACCCGCACCTCTCCCCCCTGGTGCGGGTCCGTCGACTTTCGTCACCGCCCGCGCCGACTTTCGGCGCTCGCCGTGCGTGTGCGTCCGGACCAGAATCCCCGGTACCGACACCACCGAGGAGGCGCCGTGGGAGAGTTGATCGCCGAGCTGATGCCGCTGCTCACGGACGGCTTCGTCCGCCGCTGGCACGTCGCCCGGGTCGGCCGCCGACTGGCCGCCGGGAAGGCCGTCCGAGTGCCCTGCTCCGCCCGGTCCGACCGGCCGGGCTGGCAACGCCACTACGCCAACGGCCGGCTGGACATCACCCCGGGTGCCGCCGCGGTCACCTTCCGCGCCCGCGGGGCCGGCCCGCTCGAACTGCCCACCGGGGGCACCTTCCACGAGCCCGAGCCCGACACCTGGCACTCCCAGGACTGGGCCGCCACCGGCTACCGGCCGCCCGGCGGCGGGCGCCAGGTGTACCTCCAGGTCGACAGCCGCTACCTGCCGGCGGTCCACCTCGCCCTCGCCGGCCCCGACTTCCGGCAGGCGTGACCGGAAGGCGTGACCGGAAGGTGTGATGCACAACGGTTTCGGCAACCGGCCGGGATGCGTCAGACTGGTGTCCCGTGAGTGACTCCCCCATGAACCCCGTGCCGACGGCCCACGCCCGGGTGATCCTGCTCTCCGGGCCCTCCGGATCGGGGAAGTCCTCGCTGGCCGAACGCAGCGGCCTCCCGGTGCTCCAGCTGGACGACTTCTACAAGGACGGGGACGACCCCACCCTCCCCCGGCTGCCCGACGGCGCCGTGGACTGGGACTCCCCGCTCGCCTGGCACCGCGACCAGGCCGTCGCCGCCATCCGCGCGCTGTACGAGCACGGGCGCACCGAGGTGCCGGTGTACTCGATCCCGGACAACGGCCGGATCTCCACCCGCGCCCTGGACCTGGACGGCGCCACCGCGTTCATCGCCGAGGGCATCTTCGCCGCCGAGATCGTCACCGAGTGCACCGCCGAGGGCCTGCTCGGCGACGCCCTGTGCCTGCGCAACGGCGCGCTCACCACGGCCTGGCGCCGACTGCGCCGGGACGTCCGGGAGGGCCGCAAGTCGCTTCCGGTGCTGCTGCGCCGGGGCCTGCGGCTGATGCGGGCCGAGCGGGCCATCGTCGGACGGCAGGTCGAGCTGGGCTCGTACCCGTGTGCCGGGCCGGAGGCCGAGCGGCGGATCCGCGCCGCCGCCGGGCGGCGGGAGCTGTCCGCGGTCTGAGCCGGTCCGCGCTCTGAGTCGGTCCGCGGTCTGGGTCGATCCGCTTCACCCGCGGACGAACACGACGACGGGCCCGGTGCGTCTCCCCCGCACCGGGCCCGTCGCCCGCCGAACGGCTTCGGCTCCCCACGAGCACCGCTCCCCCGAGCCGGTGCCCCCGAACCGCAACCGTCCGCTACCCGTCCCCCGACGGGAGTCCTGTCCCCTGCTCCCTGCCAGCCGCCGTCAGGCGACCAGCTCGCCGAACGCCCGGGCGGTGTCGCCCGACTTGTTCAGGTGCTCGTCGTCGCGCAGCCGGCGCAGCGCGCGCCAGATGCTGCTCTTGACCGTGCCGACGCTGATCCCCAGCACGTCGGCGATCTCCGGGTCGGTCTTGCCCTCGTAGTACCGCAGCACCAGCATGGTCCGCTGGTTCTCCGGCAGCTTCGCCAGCGCCTGCCAGAGCACGGTGCGCAGCTCGGTGCCGCCCATCGCGTCGGTGTCGCCGGCCGTCTCCGGCAGCTCCTCGGTCGGGTACTCGTTGACCTTGCGGCGCCGCCAGGCGGAGATGTGCAGGTTGGTCATGGTGCGGCGGAGGTAGCCCCCGACCGCGGCCTTGTCGGTGATCCGGCCCCAAGCCCGGTAGGTGCTGAAGAGCGCGCTCTGCAGCAGGTCCTCGGCCTCGTAGCGGTCACCGGTGAGGTGGTACGCCGTGGCGTACAGGGAGGCGCGGCGCTCGCGCACGTACGCGGTGAACTCCGTGATGTGGTCCTCCGCGACGGCCGGGTGCTCCCCCTGCGCGTCTCCCTGTCCCGCCTCGGTGGTGCGGGCCGGCGCGGGGTTCAGCCGCAGCAGCGTCGCACCGGCGGCCCCGCGACCGGCCGGCTCCCCCGAGCCGACCGTGCGCAGACCGTTCTTCCTCTGGTCGCCCCCCCGGGCGTCCGTACCCTCGACGCGGACGGGGAGGATCCCCCGCAGCGCGAGGGTGTTGCCGGAGTCGACCGCACTCCCCAGTCGGCCGATCCCGTACAGCTCCCCCGTCCTGCCGCCGCCGCTCACCCGGCGGGCGACAGGGTTTCCACCGGTGCTGTGTGCGCACCCCCGTACGGTCACGGCACCGGAGTTCTCGTCGGTCCTGATCTCGTACCGGGTCCGGTGGGTGGTCGCTGAGGAACGCGCGGTGCGGACAGCCGGGTTGGTCCGGGTCTGAAGCATGGCGTTCATCGTGCGCCCCCTTGGTTCGGTACGAGCGGTTCCTGTTGCCGCCCTCCAGCCGGCCCTTGCGGCCCGCTGTCCTGCGGCGACATGGAAAATCCTGCCCGCCGGTTGTGATGGCGCTGTCCGCCGACTGTCACAGGGGTGTCACAGGGCCGGGCCTTTCGACCCGTGCCTCCTCCCGCCGTTCCGGACGCCGGTGGGCATCCTTCCGGTTCCCGTACGGGCGGTGACCGGTCCTGGGGGTGATTCGGCGTTCCCGGTGGGCCAAAATGGGGCCGTGCCTTTCCTCCTACTGATCGAGGACGACGACGCCATCCGGACCGGCCTCGAACTCGCCCTCACCCGCCAGGGCCACCGTGTGGCCACCGCCGCCTCCGGCGAGGACGGTCTGAGGCTCTTCAAGGAGCAGCGGCCCGACCTGATCGTGCTGGACGTCATGCTGCCCGGAATCGACGGCTTCGAGGTGTGCCGTCGGATCCGCCGTACCGACCAGCTGCCGATCATCCTGCTCACCGCCCGCTCGGACGACATCGACGTGGTGGTCGGCCTGGAGTCCGGCGCGGACGACTACGTGGTGAAACCGGTCCAGCCGCGTGTGCTGGATGCCAGGATCCGCGCCGTGCTGCGGCGCGGCGAGCGGGAGAGCTCGGACTCCTCCGCCTACGGCAGCGTGGTGATCGACCGGGCCGCGATGACCGTCACCAAGGACGGTCAGGACCTCCAGCTCACCCCGACCGAGCTGCGGCTGCTGCTGGAGCTCAGCCGCCGGCCCGGCCAGGCGCTCTCCCGTCAGCAGCTGCTCCGGCTGGTCTGGGAGCACGACTACCTCGGCGACTCCCGCCTGGTGGACGCCTGCGTGCAACGGCTGCGGGCCAAGGTCGAGGACGTGCCGTCCGCGCCGACGCTGATCCGCACCGTGCGCGGGGTCGGCTACCGACTGGACCCGCCTGCCTGAGCCCCCGCCCACCTTCCTGAACTCCCGTACGACGACAGGCTCTTGTGACTGACCATCAGCAGACTGCCCGGCGGTTCTCGTCCGGTCCGTGGCGACGGCTGCGCTCCCTGCGGGTGCGGCTGATCGCGGTGTTCGCGGCCGTCGCGCTGCTCGCCGCCGTCTCGGCCTCCGGCATCGCGTACTGGCTGAACCGCGACGCGGTGCTCAAGCGCGCCCAGGACACCGCGCTGAACGACTTCCGGGTCTCGCTCAGCCGCAACGTCTCCGACCTTCCGCTGAACGCCAGTTGCCCGGAGCTCGCCACGCTGGCCGCCAACGTGGCGAGCTCCGGCCTGTCCTACGACGTGGTCGTGGTCGACCCGGCGCACCCCGAGTGCCCGGCCTCCTCGGCCCCGACGCACTTCACCCTGACCGACGTCCCGGCGGCGCTGCAGTCCACCGTCGCCAAGCCGCGCGAGGTCACCGAGAGCAACCCGTACCCGTACCACCTGTACTGGCAGCGGCAGAACCTGGAGGGCCGCCCGTTCGTGATCGGCGGCACCAAGGTGCTGCCGAACGGTCCGACGGCGTACATGTTCAAGTCGCTGGAGAACGAACGGGCCGACCTCAACACCCTGGGCTGGTCGCTGGCGATCGCGACCCTGCTCGCGCTGATCGGTTCGGCCCTGCTCGCCCAGGCCGCCTCCTCGACCGTGCTGCGGCCGGTCAAGCGGCTCGGCGAGGCCGCCAAGCGGCTCGGCGAGGGCCACCTGGACACCCGGCTGGAGGTCGAGGGCTCCGACGAACTCGCCGATCTGGCCCGGACCTTCAACCGGGCCGCGGAGTCGCTGCACGAGCAGGTCGAGGAGCTGAGCGCGCGCGAGGCGCAGAGCCGGCGGTTCGTCGCCGACATGTCGCACGAGCTGCGCACCCCGCTGACCGCGATGACCGCGGTGACCGACATCCTGGAGGACGAGGCCGAGTCGCTGGACCCGATGATCGAGCCCGCCGTCCGACTCGTGGTGAGCGAGACCAGGCGGCTGTCCGACCTGGTCGAGAACCTGATGGAGGTCACCCGCTTCGACGCCGGCACCGCCAAGCTGGTCGCCGACGAGGTCGACGTCGCCGACCTGATCATGTCCTGCATCGACGGCCGGGCCTGGTACGACGCGGTCGAACTGGACGCCCCGCGCGGCATCCTGGCCGTCGTCGACCCGCGCCGGCTCGACGTGGTCTTCGCCAACCTGATCGGCAACGCGCTCAAGCACGGCGGCTCACCGGTGCGGGTCAAGGTCCGGCAGTCCGCGGACTCGGTCGTGGTCGAGGTCTCCGACAGCGGCCCCGGCATCCCCGAGGACGTGCTGCCGCACGTCTTCGACCGCTTCTACAAGGCCGACCGCGGCCGGGCCCGCTCGGAGGGCAGCGGCCTGGGGCTGTCCATCGCGATGGCCAACGCCCAGATCCACGGGGGGACCATCACGGCGGCGAACGGGGAGGTCGGCGCGGTGTTCACCCTGACGCTGCCGCTGACCCCGCCACCGCCGCCGTCCGCGGGCGGGGCCGAGCGCGGCCCCGCCCGCGACGCCGAGCTCAAGGACGCCACGTGACCGCCCCCACCCGCACCGCCCTGCGCCGCTCCACCCTGCGCCGCACCGCCGGCGTACTGCTCCTGCTCGCGCTGGCCTCCGGCTGCGGCATCCGTCCGACGGCCGTACCGGTCGACGCCGGCGCGCCCGCCAGCCGGACGGCCTGCCCGAGCGCCCCGCACATACCGACCGCGCTGGCCACCCCGACCCCGCCGGCCCCGGCCGCCACCCCGGCCCGCGGCGCGGCCAAGGCGAGCGCCAGCCCCTCGCCCACCCCGGTGGCGCCGGGCTCGCCGCCGCCCGACAACGTGTTCAGCGCGGTGCCCACCGCGGCGCCCTGTCGGTAGGGCCTGCTCCGGCCGGGACGCGCCCGTCCGACCCCGTGTGACGGGAAACGGGGGCGCGTCCCGGAATGTTCAGGCCCGGTGTGGAACCGCCGCGCCACCGGCCCACGTCCTTCCCCCCGTGCAGCGAGATGGCACCAGGACACGCGACGAGCGTTCCGGCGCACGGACCGAGAACAGGCCGGCGGCGGGCGTCCACCGTCCCCTCCGGCACGCCGGACTGGCGGGCCTGGCCCTCCACCTGACGCTGGTGCTCTGGCTGGTGCTCAGACCCCTGCCGGTGGCCTGGGTGTACGACGCCAACCTGACGCCGCTGGCCTCGCTCCGCTCCTCCACCACCTGGCAGGTGATCGGCGAGTTCCTGCTGCTCGCCCCGCTCGGCGTCCTGCTGCCGCTGGCCGGCGGCCGGGTCCGGGCCCCCTGGCTGCCGTCCTTCCTGCGCACCACCGGCGTGTCCGCCCTGCTGGCGACCGGCCTGGAGTTCCTCTCCTCCTGGACGCCCGGACACGTGCTCAACGTGGACCACATACTGTTCGCCGTGCTCGGCGTGATGATCGCCCACCTCGCCCTCGTCCCCGGTCTGCGCCGCCTGCTGCGGGACCACCGGGCGGCGGCGCGGGCCCGGCGGGCCGCCGTCCTGGCCGCCCCGCCGGTGGCCGCCGCCGTCACCCCGACGGTGACCATGGCGGCCGCGGCCCGTCCGCGCGCCTACGCGGGACCCACCCCGCCCGCCGGCTGACCCCGGGGCCGTACGCCCCGGCTAGGCACGCACCACCCGGCCGCCGACCTCGACCAGCCCGCCCGGCCGCGGACCGGCCAGCAGCTGCGAACCCCGGCCCTGGGTGACGGTCACCGCCCGCCCGAGCCGGGCCGCCAGCAGCAACGCCGCCGCGCCGGTCGCCTCGTCCTCGTCGATCCCGTCACCCCGGCCCGGGAAGGCCCGCGCCCGGACCGTACCGGCCGCCTCGTCCTGCCAGGCCCAGGCGTACACCCACTCCCCCGGCGGCGGCACCTCCAGCGCCTCCACCTCGGCGACCGAGCCGTACTGCCGCAGGGTCCGCCCCGGGGCCCACTCCGGCCGGGCCTCGATCCGGGTCAGCCCGCCCTCGCGCCGCACCGCCACCTCCCCCGCGGCGGTCACCAGCCGGTCCACCCCGAGCAGCCAGGCGGCGCCCACGCACGGGTGGCCGGCGAAGGGCAGCCGCACGCTCGGGGTGTAGATGTCGATCTCCCCGCGCTCCGGGTCGTCGACGAACACCGTCTCGCTGAAACCGAGTTCACCGGCGAAGGCCTGCCGCGCCGCCCGCCCCGGCACGGCGGCGCCGTCCCGCACCACGCCGAGGGCGTTGCCGTGCCGCCCGTCCGGCCCGCAAAAGACCCGCAGCACCTCATAGTCAGTCATTTCCCACCTCGTCAATTACCGCTCCGGCGCCACTGCGACTCAGCGCAACGACACCGTGATGAAAAGGCGACGACGATTGTCGGCCCCCTCCAGTACTGTGCGCTGTCGTCCCCGGACGGTTCCCGTCGCTTTTCCCCTCCCACAGGAAATCCCTTGAACAATCTCGATTTCAGCAACGAGCCCGGCTTCTCCTGGTACGTCGTCCTGCTGGCGCTCAGCGGCACCATCATGCTGGTCCTCGGCGTCCTGCCCCTGCGCGGGCTCAAGGTCGGCATGCGGATCCTCAACATCGCGATCGGCCTCGCGTTCGCGGGCTACGCCTACTACCTCGCGTTCGTCTTCGAGGGCGGGACCTACCGGATCTTCTTCCAGGCGCTGATCCTGCCGATCGCCATGATCGTCACCACGGTGAAGGCGGTCGTCGAGCGCAGCAACGCCAAGAACGCGCCGCAGCAGCCGGTCACGCCGTACACCCCGCACGCGCCGTACAACCCCAACGCCCCGCAGGCGCCGTACAACCCCAACGCCGCCGCCCCGCAGGCCGCGTTCAACCCGAACGCCCCGCAGGCCGGGCAGCCGGGCCAGCCGGTGGCGCCGCAGGGCGCCGTGCCGAACCAGCCGGGCGCTCCGGCGCAGCCGGTGGCGGACAACCCGTACGCCCAGCCGCAGCCGCCGCAGCAGCCGGCCGGCTGAGCCCCGGAACGCCGGAAGGCCCGTCCGTCCCCGCCTTCGAACGGGGACGGACGGGCCTTGTGCTGTCCGGGCTCAGTTCCCGGCGCGCTGTCGGCGGCGGGCGACGACCAGGGTTCCGATGCCGAGGGCGATCGCGGTCGCGCCGGTGATCGCCATCGGGGCGGCCGAGGAGCCGCCGCCGGTGGAGGCGAGCCGGGTGGTCTCCACGACCGCCGGGGCCGGGGCGGCGGCAGCGGCGGCCTGCGGGGTGTCGGCCGCGGGGCTCGGCGCGCCGGTGGTGACCTGCGCGGCCGGGACGGCGGCGCTGGACGGATCGGCAGTGGCCCGGGTGGTCGGCGCACCAGTGGCCGAGGATGTGGGGGCCGGGGCGCCGGACCCCGCCGTGGCGGCCTCGATCCGGAAGTCCACCTTCGGGCTGGAGGTCCCCCGCTCGGTCCCGCCCGGACCGGCCAGGCTGTAACCGTTGGCGAACACCGACTCGGTGCCCACCGGTGCGTCCTTGGTCCAGGCGAGCCGCAGGTTGACCGTACGGGTCTCACCGTCGGGCAGCGGAATCATGTCGGTGCTCTTGTTGCCGGTGTACAGCGCCACAGCCAACTGGGTGCTGGCGAGGTCCCCCAGCGGCGACGGAGTGCCGGCCAGCCACTGGCCCTGCTGGGTCTGGAATTCGAGCCTGACCACTGCCGGAAGGAACGCGTTCTCGCCCTGGAGGACGACCGCCGGGACGATTTGGAGGTCCTTGCCGGTGTGGTTGCTGTAGACCACCTTGAACGCCTTGGCCTCGCCGCCGGCCGTGAAGGAGGCGGGCACACCCTCGACCTTCACGTCCGGGAGCCCGACCGGGGCCGGGGTGGTCGGGCCACCCACCGGAACGACCGTGAAGTTCGGGGTGCCGCCCCAGGCAACGGTGGGGCGTTGCCCCGGGGCGGGCAGGGTCGGATCCAAGGCCACCGCGCTGAGGGCGGCGGAGGCCGGGCCGGGGGCGGCGTCGGCGGCGAAGGTCAGCCGCAGCCGGTAGGTGAACTCAGCGCCGGCCGCCAGATGCAGCTCGGTGGCGAACTGGTCCAGTGCCCAAGCGCCGCCGGCGTCGTTGCCCTGCACCTTGGCGTCGTGCCACTGGGTGTCGCCGGGGCGCTGGTACTCCAACCTGAGCTGGCTCTGCCGGGGGCCGCTGCCGCGGACCGTCGTGACGACGAAGTCGGTCTGCACGTTCAGCTGGTGGTCGGCGGTGTTCTTGAGGGTCGAGGTGAACTCGACCGAGGTGCCCGCCTCGACCGTGGTCGGGAATGCGCTCGTGGTGATCACGATGGGCGAGGCCAGGCCTTGCGGCGGTGAGACGGGAGCCGTCGGACCGGCCGTCGGGGCCGCCAGCGCCGCCGGGGCCGAGGCCAGGGCGACGCCGGAGGCCAGCGCGGCCGCGGCGGCCACGGCGAGGATTCTGCGGGGCTGATTGCGCAAGGGGACCTCACGGGAGAATTCGGGCACAGCCCGAGAAGAGTGCGAAATCGCAGGCGTGAGGGGCCTCTTGAGGCCGTGACGGCGCCGCCGGTTTTTCCCCCCACCATCAGCGACCGCGGAATCATATCCCTCAGCCCGGACACCTTCGCGAACGGGTTTCGCACCCGCATCTCCGGGTCATCCCTGAGGCGGACCCCGATCCGGGTCTACGTCTTCCCGGTGACCGGCCAGGGTCGAGGATCGCCTGGCGGGTGGAGGTTTCCGGGGCGCCGGCGGCGGAGTATGGAGGTACGCCCGCCGGACCACCCGGCACCGGCAGCCAGCCAAGGAGTTCCCATGAGTGCGCGCCTCGCCCGTCCCCGCCACAACCGCGTCATCGCCGGCGTCTGCGCCGGGATCGCCGAGCGCTTCGGCCTCACCCCGTGGACCGTACGACTGATCTTCCTGCTGTCCTGCCTGCTGCCCGGCCCGCAGTTCCTGGTCTACCTCGCGCTGTGGGTGCTGCTCCCCCAGGAGCCGTGAGGCCGTACCGGCGGGCACGACGACGGGCCGCCCGCTCCCGGGGTCTCCGGGGGCGGGCGGCCCGTCATCGTACGGCGGCCGGGGTCAGCCGGTCAGGCCCGGCAGCGGCAGGGCGCCGGTCAGCCCGCCGACGGGGGTCTTGTCCAGGCCGGGGACGCTCGGGACGGCGCCACGCTGCTGGGTGACGCCGGCGAGCGGAGCGGCGTCGGCGGCGGGGGCGGGAGCGGCCTGACCGGCGCTCGGGGTCAGGGTGCCGAGGGTGCCGGCGACCTTGTCGCCGCCCGGCAGCTTGGCCGCGGTGTCGGTGACCGCACCGGTCACCGCGGGGTTCGTCACCGCGCCGGTGGGCAGCCCGAGGCCGCCGGCCGCCTGGCCGGCCGCGGAGGCGGTGCCGGCGCCGACCGCTGCGATGGCGATGCCGAGCGCCGCGGTACCGGCGGCCTTGAGAGCCTGCTTCATGGTTCGTCCCCTTGAGTCCTCGTCGGTGGCCGACATCGCACGGGGCGGCGGACGGGCGGTTGCCGCCACGGCCTGTCAGCATTGACTGGCACACCGTAGTGACAGGATCGCGTGAGAACCAAAGGGCGTTCACTCACTCGAGTGAGTAGTCGGATGAACGCCAACTTCCGTGCCCGGAAGCCGCGTTCATCCGACCGCAGGGGCGGGTCGTCGGCTCAGCTGCCGGCGGTGCCCACGCTGAACAGCCACTCCGCCTTGAGCTCGGCGTAGCCCGGCTTGATCACGTCGTTGATCATCGCCAGCCGCTCGTCGAAGGGCAGGAACGCGGACTTCATCGCGTTCACCGTGAACCACTCCATGTCGCCCAGGGTGTAGCCGAAGGCGTCCACCAGGTGCCCGAACTCCTGGCTCATGCTGGTACCGCTCATCAGCCGGTTGTCGGTGTTCACGGTGACCCGGAACTTCAGCCGGCTGAGCAGCCCGATCGGGTGCTCGGCGTACGAGGCGGCCGCCGCCGTCTGGAGGTTGGAGGTCGGGCACATCTCCAGCGGGATGCGCTTGTCGCGCACGTACGCGGCCAGCCGGCCCAGCTCGACGGTGCCGTCCTCGTTCAGCGTGATGTCGTCGACGATCCGCACGCCGTGGCCGAGCCGGTCGGCGCCGCAGCACTGCAGGGCCTCCCAGATCGACGGCAGGCCGAAGGCCTCGCCCGCGTGGATGGTGAAGTGGTTGTTCTCGCCCTTGAGGTAGTCGAAGGCGGCCTGGTGGCGGGTGGGGGGGTAGCCCGCCTCCGCGCCCGCGATGTCGAAGCCGACGACGCCCGAGTCCCGGTGGCGGTTGGCCAGTTCGGCGATCTCCTGCGAGCGGGCGGCGTGCCGCATCGCGGTGATCAGGGTGCCGATGCGGATCCGGTGGCCGGCCGCACGGGCGTTGGCCTCGCCCAGGCGGAAGCCCTCCTGGACGGCCTCGACGACCTCGTCCAGGCTCAGGCCGCCCTCCAGGTGCTGCTCGGGGGCGTAGCGGACCTCGGCGTACACGACGCCGTCGGCGGCCAGGTCCTCGGCGCAGTCGGCGGCGACCTTGATCAGGGCCTCGCGGGTCTGCATGACGGCGCAGGTGTGGGCGAAGGTCTCCAGGTAGCGGACCAGCGAGCCGGAGTCGGCGGCCTCGCGGAACCACTCGCCGAGCTCCTTGGCGTCGGTGGTGGGGAGTCCCTCGTAGCCGTTCGCGGCGGCGAGCTCGACGACGGTCTCGGGGCGCAGTCCGCCGTCGAGGTGGTCGTGCAGCAGGACCTTCGGCGCGCGGCGGATCTGGTCGGGGGTGGGAATGCGCGGGCCGGTGCCCGCGGTGGTAACGGGGATCTGCTTCTCCATTGCGGAAATATAGCCCCTACGCGCGTAGACCCACCACCGGGAACACCACCGGATGGTCCAAAGCAGGGCCGGAATTCCACCGCCCGGTCCATAGGATCCGCCAAATCCACCGCGGTGCGCCCCCCACCGCGGTCGCTGCGCCCCCACCTCAGTCGTGGCGCCCCTCACCGCAGTCGTCTGCGCCCCGCACCTCAGTCGTGGTGCAGCAGTCGCCCCCGCCGGGACAGCACGAAGTCCCGGAACGCCGCCACCGGCGGTGTCAGCGGCCGCCCCGTCGCCCAGGCCAGCCCGATCGCCCGCCGGGTCCGCGGCGCGGTCACCTCCAGCTCCACCACCCCGGGCCGCGGCACCAGCGCCGGCGGCAGCAGCGCCACCCCCAGCCCGGCCGCCACCAGCCCCCGCAGGGTCTCGGTCTCCTCCCCCTCGAAGGCCAGCCGGGGCACGAAGCCGGCCTGCCCGCAGAAGCCGTCCGTGATCATGCGCAGCCCGTAGCCCTGCTCCAACCCGACGAACGGCTCCTCGGCCACCTCCGCCAGCCGGATCCGCCGCCGCCCCGCCAGCCGGTGGTCCGCCGGGACGGCCAGGTGCAGCCGCTGCTCGTCCAGCGGGCGGGCCGTGAAGGCCGGGTCGTCCGGCAGCGGCGCGACCAGGCACAGGTCCAACTCGCCCGCCCGCAACCGCTCCAGCATCGCCATGCCGTAGTCCTGCACCAGCTGGAACCGCACCCGCGGGTGCGCCACCCGGAAGCCGCGCAGCAGCGCCGGGACGGCGTCCGGGCCCATCGTGTGCAGGAAGCCGAAGGCCACCCGCCCCGCCGCCGGGTCCGCCTCCGCCCGGGCCGCCTCCGCGCCGCGCTCCAGCTCCGCCAGCGCCCGCTCCACCGAGGCCAGCAGCAGCCGGCCCGCCCTGGTCAGCCGGACCGTCCGGCCCTGACGGGCCAGCAGCTCCACCCCCAGCTCCGCCTCCAGCCGGGACACCGCGCGCGACAGCGTCGGCTGCGGCACCCCGAGCAGCGCGGCCGCCTGGGTCACGTGCTCCAGCCGGGCCACCGCGGCGAACCGGGCCAGCCTGGGCGCCAGCAGCACGGCCGGCTCCCGGGGCCCCAACTCGGCCGCCCGGTACGGCTGCTCCGCTCCGTCCGACACATCCGCCACGGCCATCCCCGTCCCACCTCGACCCATACGCCAGTGCATCGATCATCCACTCTTCATGCATTGGACGCATCAACCGTGCCGGGCCTAGCGTCGATGCCATGCAGCCCTCCGATACCAGGGCATCCGCGGGCACCCCGGATGCCTCCGCCGCGCACACCCTCGACCGGGACGACCGCCACCGCCCGGGCGGACCCGGCTTCCGCCGCGCCAACCTCGCCCTGTTCGCCGCCGGGGTCGCGACCTTCGTCCTGCTCTACTCCACCCAGGGCCTGCTGCCGGTCCTCTCGGCCGACCTCGACCTCACCCCCGGCCAGGCCAGCTGGACGGCCTCCGCCGCCACCCTCGGCCTCGCCCTCGGGCTGCTCCCGGCCAGCGCGCTGTCCGACCGGTACGGCCGCACCGCGGTGATGACGGCCTCCGTCCTCGCGGCCTCCGCCCTCGCCGTCGCCCTGCCCCTCGCGCCCGGCCTCACCACCCTGGTCGCGCTGCGCGTCCTCCAGGGCGCCGCCCTCGCCGGGCTCCCCGCCACCGCCATGGCCTACCTCGCCGAGGAGGTCCACCCCAGCGCGCTGGCCTCCGCGATGGGCCTGTACGTGGCCGGCAACAGCATCGGCGGCATGGGCGGCCGGCTGGTCTCCGGCTGGACCGCCGCCGCCCTCGGCTGGCGCTGGGGCCTCGCCGCCTCCGCCGCCCTCGCCCTGCTGGCCGCGCTCGCCTTCCGGCTGCTGATCCCCGCCGCCCGGCACTTCACCCCGGCCCCGGTGGACGCCCGCGCGCTCGCCCGTACCGTCGGCCGGCACCTGCACAACCCGCTGCTGGTGCGGCTGTACGCGCTGGGGATGCTCTTCATGGCGGTGTTCGGCGCGGTCTACAACACCGTCGGCTACCGGCTGATCGCCGCGCCCTTCCACCTGCCGGAGTCGGTCGCCGCCTCGATCTTCGTGGTCTACCTGGTCGGCACCGGCACCTCCGCCGCGGCCGGCCGCCTCTCCGGCCGGCTCGGCCGCCGCGGCACCCTCTACGTCGCCATCGGCGTGACCGCCGCCGGGCTGCTGCTCTCGCTCGCCGACTCCCTGGTCTGCGCGCTGCTCGGGCTGGTACTGATCACCGCCGGCTTCTTCGCCGGCCACGCCACCGCCTCCGCCGCCGTCGGCCGCACCGCCACCGAGGGCCGTGCCCAGGCCTCCGCCCTCTACCTGATCGCTTACTACCTCGGCAACAGCCTCGGCGGCACCCTCGGCGCCAACGCCTACCACTCCACCGGCTGGCCCGGCGCCGCCACCGTCGGCCTCACCGCCATGGCCCTCGCCGCCGCCGTCACCCTCTACGCCACCCACCAGGCGCACACAGCCCGGCGAGCAAGATTGGGCAGACTTTCTGCGAGGTAGACTTTCCTCATGGCAGACCTCAAGCGCCGGCGCCGTCCCCACCTCGTGTCCACGCCCGTGCGGAAGAAGGGCGTGGTCACCATCCCGCAGGAGATAAGAGAGCAGCTGGACCTCCAAGAGGGTGACCAGCTGGTGGTTGCGGTGGAGGACGGCCGCATCGTCCTGACCCCCGCCTCCGTCATCCCGGACGACCAGGCATGGTTCTGGAGCGCTGCCTGGCAGCAGAAGGAGCACGAGGTCGACGAGGCGATCGCGGCGGGCGAGCGGGGCGAGGTGTTCCAGGACGGTGACACCTTCCTGCAGTCGCTCGCCGACGAGGCCGGCCTGGACGTGGGGGAGATCAAGCGACGTGCCGACGTATGAGTCGCTGGCCCACTTCCTGCGCGACTGGAAGAGCCTGACCGCCGCGCAGAAGACCGCGTTCCTCGTCGCCGTGGCCCAGTTCGTCGCCGACCTCCGCGCCGGACGGGGCTTCCGTCGGGGCCTTCGGGTGAAGAAGATGCAGGGCCACCCGGACGTGTGGGAGATGACCTGGGCTCCGGACGGCCGCGCCACGTTCAGCTATGGGGTGCCCGTCCAGGACGGCGAACCCCACATCGTCTGGCGCCGGATCGGCACCCACGACATCTTCGGCCGTCCCTGACCGGTGAAAGCGCAGGTCCGCCCGGCGGTGAGCACCGGCGGGCGGACCTGTTCACGACCACGGTCAGGCGATGCGGTCGAGCACGATCGGGTTCGGGGTGAACGCGGTGCCCTCCGGGGAGACCGTGATGCCGCCCGCGAGCGCCTCGATGGCGTAGTCGTAGCGCTCCGGGGTGTCGGTGTGCAGGGTCAGCAGCGGCTGGCCGGCCACCACGGTGTCGCCGGGCTTGGCGTGCATCTCGACGCCGGCGCCGGCCTGCACCGGGTCCTCCTTGCGGGCGCGGCCGGCGCCCAGGCGCCAGGCGCAGACGCCGATCGCGTAGGCGTCCAGCTCGGTGAGCACACCGGAGGCGGGCGCCGGGATGACGTGCTGCTCGCGGGCGACCGGGAGCGGGGCGTCCACGTCGCCGCCCTGGGCGGCGATCATGCGGCGCCAGTGGTCCATCGCGGAGCCGTCGCGCAGCGCGTCGGCCGGGTCCTTGCCGTGCACGCCCGCCGCGGCGAGCATCTCGCGGGCGAGCGCCAGGGTCAGCTCGACGACGTCGGCCGGGCCGCCGCCGGCCAGCACCTCGACGGACTCGCGGACCTCCAGCGCGTTGCCCGCGGTGAGGCCGAGCGGGGTGGACATGTCGGTGAGCAGGGCGACGGTGTTGACGCCCGCGGTGGTGCCCAGGCCGACCATGGTGCGGGCGAGCTCGCGGGCGTCGTCCAGGTTCTTCATGAAGGCGCCGGAGCCGACCTTGACGTCCAGCACGAGCGCGCCGGTGCCCTCGGCGATCTTCTTGGACATGATCGAGGAGGCGATCAGCGGGATGGCCTCGACGGTGCCGGTGACGTCGCGCAGCGCGTACAGCTTCTTGTCGGCGGGGGCGAGGCCGTCGCCGGCCGCGCAGATGACCGCGCCGGCGTCGCGCAGCACGTCCATCATCTCGTCGTTGGAGAGCAGGGCGCGCCAGCCGGGGATGGACTCCAGCTTGTCCAGGGTGCCGCCGGTGTGGCCGAGGCCGCGGCCGGACAGCTGCGGGACGGCGGCGCCGCAGGCGGCGACCAGCGGGGCGAGCGGGAGGGTGATCTTGTCGCCGACGCCGCCGGTGGAGTGCTTGTCGCTGGTGGGCAGCGGCAGCGAGGAGAAGTCCATCCGGACGCCGGAGCGGATCATGGCCTCGGTCCAGCGGCTGATCTCGTGCGGCTTCATGCCGTTCAGCAGGATCGCCATGGCCAGCGCGGACATCTGCTCGTCGGCGACCTCGCCACGGGTGTAGGCGTCGATGACCCAGTCGATCTGAGCGTCGCTCAGCTCGCCGCGGTCGCGCTTGGTCCTGATGACGGAGATGGCGTCCATGCGTGCTCCAAGAGGGGTTTCAGATGCGTCGTACAGATGCGTCGAGAAGATGCGTGGAAATGCGAAGAGTGCCGCGAGATGACCGGGTTCCGGCCCACTCGCGACACTCTACGCGCGTAACAATTGCCGAAGCTAGAGCCGCTCCGGGCCGAACGCGTCGGGCAGGACCTCGCTCATCGGCTTCACGCCGGAAGCCAGGTCGACCAGCAGTCCCGGTCCGCCGTGCTCGTACAGCAGCTGGCGGCAGCGCCCGCACGGCATCAGCAGTTCGCCCGCGCCGTCGACGCAGGTGAAGGCGACCAGCCGGCCGCCGCCGGAGGCGTGCAGCGCGGACACCAGCCCGCACTCGGCGCACAGCCCGAGCCCGTACGAGGCGTTCTCCACGTTGCAGCCGCTGACCAGCCGACCGTCGTCGACCAGCGCCGCCGCGCCGACCGGGAACTTGCTGTACGGGGCGTACGCGTGGCCCATGGCCTCGCGCGCCGCCTCGCGCAGCCGCTCCCAGTCGACCGCGGGGGCCGTCACTTGCCCTGGCCCTTGCGGTAGACCTGACCGTCGGCCTTGGGCATCCGCAGGCGCTGCGAGGCCAGCGAGAGCACCACCAGGGTGATCAGGTACGGCGTGGCGACGATCAGCGGACGCTGCACCTCGTCGGTCAGCGCGTACCAGGCGCCGAGGCCGCCGGCCACCACGAAGGAGACCACGGTCGCGGTGTACTTGCGGCGGTACAGCTGCCACAGGGCGAACAGCGCCATCGCGATCGAGACGACCAGGATCAGCACGTGCACCGACTCCGGGTCGCGCAGCTGGAGGCTGTCGGTGAAGCCGAACAGGCCGGCGCCCATGGCGAGGCCGCCGGGCATCCAGTTGCCGAAGATCATCGCCGCGAGGCCGATGAAGCCGCGGCCCAGGGTCTGGCCGTCCTTGTAGAAGTGCGCGGCGACCAGCGAGAGGTACGCACCGCCGAGGCCCGCGAAGGCGCCCGAGGCGATGACCGCCAGGTACTTGTACTTGTAGACGTTGACGCCCAGCGACTCGGCGGCCGTCGGGTTCTCACCGCAGGAGCGCAGCCGCAGGCCGAACACCGTGCGCCAGAGCAGGAAGTAGCTGACCACGATCAGCACGGCGGCCAGCACCACGACCACCGAGAGGTTGGTGACCAGACCGCCGAGCACGCCGGCGAGGTCGGAGACCAGGAACCAGTGGTGGTTCTCGATGGTCTTCAAGCCGGAGGACAGCCCCGGGACGGTGATGTACGGCAGCGGGTCCGCCGGCGGGGACTGGTTCGCCCCGGCACCGGCCGAGATGTAGTCCTTGTAGTAGATCCGGTTGACGTACGCGCAGATGCCGGGGATCAGCAGGTTGATGCCGACGCCGGAGACGATGTGGTCGACGCCGAAGGTGACGGTGACGACCGCGTGCAGCAGACCGCCCAGCGCACCGCCGAGCATGCCGGCCAGCAGACCGACCCACGGGTTGACCAGGTAGCCCGCCCAGGCGCCGCAGAAGGTGCCGGCGACCATCATGCCTTCGAGGCCGATGTTGACCACACCGGCCCGCTCGGACCAGAGACCGCCCAGACCGGCCATGCCGATCGGCACGGCGGAGCCGAGCGCCGCGGCGACCTGACCGGAGGAGGTCAGCGAGTGGTTGCCGGTGGCCATGCCCACGGCGGCGAACAGGACCAGGGCGCCCGCGATCAGCAGGAGCACCACGGGCCAGGACAGCTTGCGCTTCTTCGCAGGCGCGCCCGGCGCCTTCGGACGGGCGACAGTCGCCGTGCTCACGCGGACACCTCCTTCTTCTCAGTGGCGGCGGCCTGGGCGGCGAGCTGGGCGCCGACCTTCTGCTGCTGGCGCTTCAAGCCGTAGCGGCGCACCAGCTCGTACGCGACGACGACGCAGATGACGATGGTGCCCTTCATGACGTCGACGATCTCGAAGGGGAACCCGCCCTGGAGCGGCAGCTGCGAGCCGGTGGCGTCCAGGAAGGCGAACAGCAGGGCCGCGAAGGCGATGCCGATCGGGCTGTTCCGGCCGAGCAGGGCGATCGAGATGCCCAGGAAGCCGAGGCCGGGCTGGAAGCTCTGGCCGTAGTAGTACGAGTTCTGCAGCAGCTCGGGCAGGCCGATCAGACCGGCGATGGCGCCCGAGACCACCATCGAGATGACCACCATGCGCTTGACGTTCACGCCGGACGCGGTCGCGGCGGACTCCGAGCGGCCGGTGGCGCGCAGGTCGAAGCCGAAGCGGGTGCGGGTCAGGGTGAACTGGAAGACCACACCGACCAGGGCGGCGACGAAGATGAAGCCCCAGAGGTTCCCACCGGCGGTGGGGATGCTGAAGAAGTGGCTGGACTGCGAGACCGGGTCGGTCTGGATCGAGTTGCTGGTGCCGCTGACCTTCGGGGCGAAGATGCCGGGAACGAGCAGCAGACCGACGATCGCGAGCGAGATCGAGTTCAGCATGATGGTCGAGATGACCTCGCTGACACCGCGGTAGACCTTGAGCAGACCGGCGATGCTCGCGTACAGGCCGCCGACCAGCATCGCGGTGACCAGCAGCAGCGGGATCTGGATGATCGCCGGCAGGTCGACCTGGGCGCCGACGAAGGCCGCGAACAGCGCGGCGACCTTGTACTGGCCCTCGACGCCGATGTTGAACAGGTTCATCCGGAACCCGAACGCGGCGGCCGCGGCGGCCAGGTAGTAGGTGGTGGTCCGGTTGAGGATGTTCACCTGACCGTCCGACTTGGTGGCGTACGTGATCATCACGTTCCACGCGTCGAACGGGTTCTTGCCCGAGGTCGCCAGCAGGACGGAACAGATCGCGACGGAGAGCACGACCGCGAGCACCGGCGCCGCCAGTGCGAGCACGATCCGCTCACCGCTGATCCGCTGCGCCAGGCTGCGCTTGGCGGCGGGGTTGGGACTGGTCATGGGTTACTCCCCCGCCTGCGGGTCGTCGGCGGTGTCGGTGTGCGGGTGCTCGGCCGCGGCCTCGGTGCCCTCGGCGGCGACGGCCTGCGCCTCGGCGACGGCCTCCGGCTCGGACTCGATGTGGCCTGCGGCGGCACCGGTCATCGCGGTGCCGAGGTCCTCGGCGGTGACGGTGGCCGGGTCGGCGTCGGCGACCAGGCGGCCGCGGTAGATGACCCGGATGGTGTCGGAGAGGCCGATCAGCTCGTCCAGGTCCGCCGAGATCAGCAGGACGGCCAGGCCCTCCCGCTGGGCGACCCGGATGTGCTCCCAGATCTGCGCCTGCGCGCCGACGTCCACACCGCGGGTCGGGTGGGCGGCGATCAGCAGCTTGGGCTGGTGGCTCATCTCGCGGCCGATGATCAGCTTCTGCTGGTTGCCGCCGGAGAGCGAGGCCGCGGTGACCTCGATGCCGGGGGTGCGGACGTCGTACTTCCGGACGATCCGCGCGGTGTCCTCGCGGGCGGCGGCCGGCTTGAGCAGCACCCCGCTGGAGTTGGGCTCCTCGGTGACGTGGCCGAGGATCCGGTTCTCCCAGAGCGGGGCCTCCAGCAGCAGGCCGTGCTTGTGGCGGTCCTCGGGGATGTAGCCGATGCCGGCCTCGCGGCGGGCCCGGGTGAGGGTGCCGGAGAGGTCCTTGCCGTCCAGGGTGACGGTGCCGCCGTCCAGCGGCAGCATGCCCATGATGGCCTCGACCAGTTCGGCCTGGCCGTTGCCCTCGACACCCGCGATGCCGAGGATCTCGCCCTTGTGGATGCGCAGCGAGATGTCGTCCAGGACGACGCGCTCGATGCCCTCGGCGTCGGTCTTGGCGATCCGCAGGCCCTCGACCTTGAGCATCTCGGTGGTGGTGACGGTCGACTCGCGGCTCTCCGGGGAGGGCAGCTCGGCGCCGACCATCAGCTCGGCCAGCTGGCGGGCGGTGACGGCCTTCGGGTCGGCGTCGCCGACCGTGGTGCCGCGCCGGATGACGCTGATCGCGTCGGCCACCGCGAGCACCTCGTGCAGCTTGTGCGAGATGAAGATGACGGTGACGCCCTCGGCCTTGAGCTCGCGCAGGTTGTCGAACAGCGCGTCGACCTCCTGCGGGACGAGTACGGCCGTGGGCTCGTCGAGGATCAGGATCTTGGCGCCGCGGTACAGCACCTTGAGGATCTCGACGCGCTGGCGGTCGGCGACGCCGAGGTCCTCGACCAGGGCGTCCGGGCGCACGCCCAGGCCGTACTGGTCGGAGATCTCCTTGATCTTCGCCTTCGCCTTGGCGCCGATGCCGTGGAGCTTCTCGCCGCCGAGGACGACGTTCTCCAGCACGGTGAGGTTGTCGGCCAGCATGAAGTGCTGGTGCACCATGCCGATGCCGCGCGCGATGGCGTCACCGGGGGTGTGGAACTCGCACAGCTCGCCGTTGATCGCGATGGTGCCCTCGTCCGGCTTCTGCATGCCGTAGAGGATCTTCATCAGCGTCGACTTGCCGGCGCCGTTCTCGCCCATGAGGGCGTGCACCGTGCCGGTGCGGACGGTGAGGTTGATGTCGTGGTTGGCCACGACACCGGGGAAGCGCTTGGTGATGCCGCGCAGTTCGACGGCCGGGGTCGCCGTCCCCGCGCTGGGGGTTCCGTCCTTGCGCAGGGGGACGGGGTCTGATGCGGTGATGGCGGTCTCCTGGTGGTCTGGAGGCGCGTCGTTGCGCTCGGAGGGCCAAGGGGGGACAGGGGAAACGTGGAGACGGAACGGGGCCCGGGGGTGCGTCGAGCGCACCCTGCCGGGCCCCTCCCGTTGATCGAGTCGATCATCGCGCTACCGGGCAGGCGGCAGCGTCAGGTCGCGTCCGGGACGCGCCGTCCTCAGGAGGTCGGCGCGGTCGGGATGGTGGTCGCGCCGCTGGTGATGGCGTCGCTGGCGGCCTTGAGCTTGTCCTGGATGTCGTCGATCTTGCCGCCGGTGGTGGCGAGCGAGACACCGTTGGCCTTGAGGTCGAAGAGCTTGATGCCGGTGAACGGCGTGCCCTTCTTGACCGAGTCGATGTACGCGTACACCGCGTTGTCGACGTTCTTGACCATCGAGGTCAGGATGCTGTTCTTGAACTTCGCCAGGGCCGGCTGGTTGGCCTGGTCGGAGTCGACGCCGATGGCCCACTTGCCCGCGTTGGCGACGGCCTCGATGGAGCCGTTGCCGGAGGAGCCGGCGGCGGAGTAGATGACGTCCGCGCCCTTGTCGAGCTGGCCCTGCGCGGCCTCCTTGCCCTTGTCGGGCGAGTTGAAGCCGGTGAAGTCCGGAGGCGTGGTCAGGTAGGTGGTCTCGACCTGGATGTTCGGGTCGACGGACTTGGCACCCGCCTTGTAACCGGCCTCGAACTTCTTGATCAGCTCGGACTGCACACCACCGATGAAGCCGATGTGGTGGGCCTTCGACTTGTTCGCGGCGGCGACGCCGGCGAGGTACGAACCCTCCTGCTCGGCGAAGAGCAGCGAGGTGACGTTGGACGGCTGGTCCTTGTCGTTCGAGTCGATGATCGCGAACTTGACGTTCGGGTTGTCCTTGGCGACCTTGTTGACCGCCGGCTGGTAGACGAAGCCGACCGCGATGATGGTCTTGTAACCGGCGTCGACCAGGTTCTTGAGGCGGGTCTCCTTGTCGGCCTCGGCCTCGCCCGACTTGGCCTCGGCCTCGGTCACGGAGACGCCCAGGTCGGCCTTGGCCTTGTCGAGACCGCGCGCGGCGGAGTCGTTGAAGGACTGGTCACCACGGCCGCCGATGTCGTAGGCCATGCCGACCTTGAGAGCGTCGGAAGACCCGGAGGAGGCGTTGGTGTCAGTGCTCTTTGCGCCGCAAGCGGCGAGCGAGGCCATGCCCAGGGAACCCGAGAGCACAACCGCGGCGAGCTTCATTGAACGGCGCAAGGGAGTTTCTCCTTCTCACACGCACCCGATTAGCGTGGTCGGACGCCACCGTAACGCGCGTAGAACACGGTTGGGTTACGGGCTGCCGGAGCATTCGGGTTGTTATCAAACCGTGGTCTGACGGCCTTCCCCGAGCCCCTTTTCCCGTGCGCGGACGGTGAATCCGAGACTTGGTCCGCCCAGTCTACGGAACTGTTCCGAAACTCCGGAGCTCGACAACCTGCGCACGCGTCGCCCACAAACCCCCTCGGAACGGTCAGATCCGGTCATCCTCCAGGGCCAGCGCCGAGAACAGCTCCACGCCCACGCCGATCGCCCGCTCGTCCACGTCGAAGCGGCCCTGGTGCAGGTCACGGACGGTGGTGTCGCCGGGGGCCCGGACGCCCAGGCGGGCCAGCGCGCCCGGGGCGTGCTCCAGGTACCAGGAGAAGTCCTCGCCGCCCAGGCTCTGTTCGGTGCCCTCCACCACCTGGGCGCCGTCCCCGCCGAACCGGGCGGTCATCGTCTCCTCCAGCCGCGCGACCGAGACCGCCTCGTTGACCACCGGCGGCACCCCGCGGTGGTAGTCCAGGGTCCACTTGGCCCGATAGGTCTCGGCGAGCTTGGCGATCAGCTCGTGCAGCAGGTCCGGCGCCTCGCGCCAGCCGTCCAGCTCCAGGCAGCGGACGGTGCCCTCCAGTTCGGCGTGCTGCGGGATGACGTTGGCCGCGGAGCCGGAGGCGATCCGGCCCCAGACCAGGCTGACGCCCCAGCGCGGGTCCATCCGGCGGGCCAGGGCGGCCGGCAGGTCCGCGGCCATCCGGGCGATCGCGGTCACCAGGTCCGTGGTCAGGTGCGGGCGCGCGGTGTGCCCGCCGGGGCCGTCCAGGTGCAGCACCAGGCGGTCGCAGGCCGAGGTGATCGCGCCGACCCGCAGGGCGATCCGGCCCACCTCCACCTTGGGGTCGCAGTGCACCGCGTAGATCCGGCCGACGCCTTCCATTCCGCCCGCGTTGATGACGTCCAGCGCCCCGCCGGGCATGACCTCCTCGGCCGGCTGGAACACCAGCCGGACGGGGCGGCGCAGCTCGCCGGAGCGCAGCGCCCCGGCCAGCACCAGGCCGGTGCCGAGCAGCACCGAGGTGTGCACGTCGTGGCCGCAGGCGTGGGCCCGGCCCGGGACGGTCGAGCGGTACGGCACGTCGGTCTTGGCGTCGTCGATCGGCAGCGCGTCGATGTCGGCGCGGAAGGCCAGGAACTCGGTGCCCGCAGCGGTGCCGGCCGGGACGAGGTCGACCAGCAGCCCGGTGCCGCCGGGCAGCACCCGCGGCTCCAGGCCCGCCGCGACCAGCCGGTCGCGCAGCAGGTTGGTGGTGCGGAACTCCTGGCGGCCCAGCTCCGGGTGCCGGTGCAGATCACGGCGGAAGGCGATCAGCTCGGGCTCCAGCCCCCGGACCCGGGCGCGCAGTTCGGCGGCGGGGCGTGCGGCGGCGAGAGTGGCGCCCGGCTGAGCGGGCTCAGGACGGTTCATCTCCCCAAGAGTAGGCCCGTTGGGGGGATTTGGCCCGACTTCCGGAAAACCAGTCCCCGGATGGGCGCATACCGGCCGGACAGGTGGGTATGACATCTCGTTTCAGCCGCCTTCCCCGGGTTGCTTGCCCTGTGCAACGATCACCCTGGCCGGTGGTCACGGCCGCCACCGGCTTGACGCCCGGGCCCGTTGACGGCCGCTCAGCAGGCCCGTTCGGTGGCCGTCCCCCCTGCAGTGCGCCCGGCGCCCGGGTGACGGCCGGACCGGAGCGCTCGCTCCGCGCACCCGGTTGAGATGATCGGACGAACGACCGGATGAGCCCCAGGGAGTAGCAATGACCGAGCAGAAGGTGGCCGTGGTCACCGGTGCCAGCAGCGGAATCGGCGCGGCGACCGCCCGCCGGCTGGCCGCCGAGGGCTTCGAGGTGGTGCTGACCGCGCGCCGGACCGAGCGGATCGAGGCGCTGGCCAAGGAGATCGCCGAGCGGGGCGGCTCGGCCAGGGCGGTCACGCTGGACGTCACCGACCGGGCCGCCGTGGACGCCTTCGCGGCCGAGGTCGGCCGGGTGGACGTCCTGGTGAACAACGCGGGCGGCGCGATCGGCGCGGAGACCGTCGAGCACGGTGACCCGGCCGACTGGCGGGCCATGTACGAGGTGAACGTGCTCGGGGTGCTGCACGTGACCCAGGCGCTGCTGCCCGCCCTGCGCGCCACCGGTGACGGCACCGTGCTGGTGCTCTCCTCGACCGCCGCGCTGGCCGCCTACGAGGGCGGCGGCGGGTACGTCGCGGCCAAGCACGCCGCCCACACCATCGCGGCGACGCTGCGGCTGGAGCTGTGCGGGGAGCCGATCCGGGTGATCGAGATCGCGCCCGGGATGGTGAAGTCCGAGGGCTTCGCCGTCACCCGCTTCCGCGGCGACGAGGAGAAGGCCGCCGCCGTGTACGCGGGCGTGGCCGAGCCGCTGACCTCGGAGGACATCGCGGACACCGTGGCCTGGGCGGTCACCCGGCCCTCGCACGTGAACATCGACCTGCTGGTGGTCCGCCCGCGGGCGCAGGCCGCCAACCACAAGGTCCACCGCGGCTGACCGGCCCCGTCCCGGCGGGCGGCCCGACGACACCCCGATCGAACACGTGTCGTACACGAGTGGTACACACGTGCGATGACGATCTTCCGGGCCGCCCGCCCACGGGTGCTGCTGACCGCCCTGGCGGCCGGCACCCTCCTGCTCACCGCCGCCTGCAACGACACCGTGACGACGGCTCAGGACAAGGCCTCCGGCACCACCGCACCCGCCGCCGGCAGCCCGACGGCCACCCCGACGCCCACCGCCAGGCCCAAGGGCGAGGCCGACCCGGCGCTCAAGGCCTTCTACGGCCAGCAGATCACCTGGGCGGACTGCCCGGCCGACCCCAAGGCCGAGAAGGCGAAGATCGACACCTCCGGCATGCGGTGCGGCAGGCTGCACGTCCCGCTCGACTACGCGAACCCCGCCACCGACGCGATCGACCTCGCCCTGGTCAAGTACGCGGCGGCCGACCAGGGCAAGCGGATCGGCTCGCTGATGGTCAACCCCGGCGGCCCCGGCGCCTCCGGCGTCGAGATGGTCAAGTACGGCGCCAAGGACTTCGCCGGCACCCTGCACGACCGCTTCGACGTGATCGGCTTCGACCCGCGCGGCACCGGCGACAGCTCCCCCGTGGTCTGCTACGACGACAAGCAGCTCGACGCCGCCAACCAGGAGGACGCGCCGGACGACCCCGCCGAGCGCAAGGCCGCCCACGTCAAGCAGTCCACCGACCACGCCGCCGCCTGCCAGGCCAAGTCCGGCAGGCTGCTGCCCTTCGTCGGCACCCGCAACACCGCCCGCGACCTGGACGTGCTGCGCGCCGCCGTCGGCGACCAGCGGCTCAACTACCTCGGCATCTCCTACGGCACCTACCTCGGCGCCCTCTACGCCGAGGAGTTCCCGCAGAACACCGGCCGACTGGTCCTGGACGGCGCCGTCGACCCGGCCCAGGACAACCTGGACCACGGCGTCGACCAGCAGGTCGGCTTCGAGAAGTCCTTCGAGCGCTTCGCCGCCGACTGCGTGGACAACCACCCCGACGAGTGCCCGCTCGGCACGGACCGGACCACGGCCGCCAAGAAGGCCGCCGACTTCCTGGACGGCCTCCACGACCATCCGCTGACCACCAAGGACGGCCGCAAGCTCGGCCGTGACATGGCCTGGACCGGCGTCATCTCCCTGCTGTACGGGGACGAGAAGACCTCCTGGCAGTACCTGCGGGCCAGCCTCGGCTGGGCGATGAAGCGCGACAAGGGCGACTACCTGATGGCCTTCGCCGACGACTACAACGGCCGTGACCAGGACGGCCACTACAGCCCGATGGACGAGGCCAACAGCGCGATCAGCTGCGCCGACGCGGCCCGCCCCGCGCCGACCCCCGAGCACGCCCGGCAGGCCGTCGAACGGCTGCGGACCGAGGCGCCGCTGCTCTCCAAGGGCGTCACGGTGGACGACTACGCCGAGCCCGGCTGCGCCTACTGGCCGTTCAAGACCCAGGAGAAGCCGCACACCATCCGCGCCGAGGGCGCCGCCCCGATCCTGGTGGTCGGCACCACCGGGGACCCGGCCACCCCGTACTCCTCCGCCGAGAAGCTGGCCAAGGGCTTCGCCAAGGCCACCCTGCTCACCCGGGTGGGCGAGGGCCACGGCGCCTTCGGCAAGGGCAGCGCCTGCACCGACCTCGCCATGGCCGCCTACCTGACCGACGGCACCATGCCGGCCGAGGGCACCCGCTGCGGCTGAGCCGGTAGCAGATCCGTACGGGGAGGGCGCTGACACGAAGGTGTCAACGTCACAACTTGATAGCTCGTCCGGATGAATTCCGCGCGCGCCCTCCCCAACTGATGAGCGCTCAACTACGTTTGAGGGGCTGCCAGAACGGCGCCGCGCGCCCCCTCCGCAGCCCCATACTTCACCTGCTCCACCACCCACACCAGCCGCTTCCCGCCCTCCGAGGAGGACCCGCTGGCCAGCGACATCCCGTCACAGCGGCCCGACGCCAGCAGCGAGCCGACCCTCCTCGGCCTGCACCGCTTCAACGAAGCGGACGCCGGCGCCGCCGAGGAGGCCCTGCTGGCCTGCTGCGGCAGCCACCGCTGGGCCCTGCGGCTCACCGCCCACCGGCCCTACCCCGACATAGAGTCCCTGCTGGCCGCCGCCAGCGAGGCCTCCTACGACCTGCGCCCGGCGGACCTCGCCGAGGCCCTGGCCGACGAGAGCTGGATGCCGCAGCCGCTGCTCGGCATGCGCGCACCCGGCAGCCAGGCCGCGCACACCGCGCTGCGGGCCGCCCACGCCGCCTACGAGGCCCGGTTCGGCCACGTCTTCGTGGTCTGCCTGGACGGCGTCGCCCCGGAGGAGATGCTCGACGCCGTACTCTCCTCCATCCGCACCCGGCTGGCCAACGACCCGGACGAGGAGCGGCTGACCGCGGCGGACGAGCTCCGGCGGATCGCCCTCACCAGGCTGGAGCACCTGGTCGCCACCCACTCCGAGGCCGGAGCGCGCTGAGCCCCCGCCACCCCGGCCGGGGGGGGGGGGGGGGGGGGGGGGGGGGGGGGGGGGGGGGGGGGTGTGTGGGGGGGGGGGGGGGGGGGGGGGAGGCGGCGCTGGGGCCCAAGAAGA